>JBBAAB010000104.1:0-5750 GCA_041658445.1 Thermoleophilia bacterium | reverse complement strand
GGAAGTCCTGGGTCGGACGATTCAGTGTGCATCTCGGGCGGTGCGGGCTCCATCAAGAACATCTCCCGAATCGGAAACCCCAGGCCGTCCGGCTATTTGTCGGAAACAGCCCGGCCTGTCAGGTTGGCGGCGAATACTTTTCCTGCAAGGTTTATGATTTCATCCTGGGACGTTTCCTCATATTCGCCGCTCGCATCTCTATCATCCTGCCGGGCGTCCAGTGTCTGTTCCGCCGGTTCCAGCCGCGAGACTTCCACGAGTTTGGAATAGGTGTCATAGAGATCGCCGAAAACTTTCTCCCAGGTGCGTCCGGCCGCGGAACGGCGCGCCGCAGCGGCCATTCTACCTCGCAGGTCGTCATCATCTATGAGCAGCTCGATCTGACGGTTGAAGTCTGAGACGCTCCGGCTGTGGGCGGTAAGCCCCGTCACACCCGGCTCGATGTTTTCCATCGCCCCGCCCTCGGTACAAAGGACGACGGGCAACCCTGAAGCCTGTGCTTCCAGAATGACCTGACCCGAGGTGTCAACAGTGCTGGGAAATACAAAAAGGTCCGCCGACGCGAACGCTTCCGCCAGATCCTGTCCTTTGAGCCAGCCGGTAAAGGTGGCTTTATCTCCGAGCTGCTCCTGCAGCTCGGACTGAAGGGGACCGTCTCCGACGAACGCAAGATGGACATCATTCCGCTTCGCGGCCAGGGCGAGATATGCATCCGCCAGAAAACGCAGATCTTTCTCAACGGAGAGACGGCCCACGAAAAGGAGAAGCTTGCGCCCCTCTCCACCCAGCGCCCGACGAGCCCTGGGTGAACTGAACTCGGGAGAGAACCTGTCGCAGTCGACACCCTGGTAGAGCACGGCCATTTTGCGCCGGTCGAGTCCGTGGCTGGCCAGATCCTGGCAGCTGTAGACCGATGGGGCGAAGGTGAGATCGCTGCGCCGATAGAACCAGCGCGTATAAGTCCAGGCGGCCTCCTCGTTGAGCTTGTCGTCGGTGATACGGCCGACGCAGCGCGGAACATCCGTGTGGAAGCTCGAAACGAAGGGAACCTGTAGAATCCTCGAGACCATGAAGGCCACCAGGCCCATGGGTCCGGGCGTGGCGGCGTGAATAACGTCGAAATTCTGCTGCTCGCAGTGCTGGATAACCTTAAGCACCGGCGGTATCGACAGTTCCAGCTCTCTATATTCAGGCAGGTGGACCGAAGCGACAGCCGGGAATTTCACGACCCGCCCGGTTGCGTCGGCTCCGTCGCCACAGGTGATGATGTCCATCGGCCGATCGTTATGACGGCTGAACTCCGCCAGACGCCTGAGAATGCTGGTGACGCCGTTCACCTCGTCGTATGTGTCGGTGAACATGCCGACACGGGGCCATAGGCCGTCGCCGTTGGGAATATCCGGCAACATCTGCGCTCGCAGCCTGCGCATGAAGTGCCGTTGCCGGCTGTGGTAATTCGCGGATAGCGAATGTGGGAAAAGCAGAGCCTGCAGAGTTACCAGCCTGCCGATCTTGTCCAGGTTGTCGACGAAGTTGAAAAGGTTGAGTTCGGAAAGATCAGACAGCGTGGAGCGCATCCCGGCCGTCCAGGCCGCATTGACAAGTGAGAACAATTGTTTGTGGAATTTCTCGCCGCCGCTTTTACCCGGGCTTACCGTCGCCGCCAGCAAAGGCACGACGGAGCGGCGCAGGTCCGCGTTCGACATGACCGTACGGAACAGCCCGCCGGAACCGTCTCCGCCGACCGCCAGGGACACCAGGTGCATCCATTTGCGGCCGCTGTCCTTCGCCGAACTCAGAAGGCCCATGCCGGACCAGCCGGCCAGCCAGTTTGAGTTGCGGCCCGAATCTTTCGCGTTGCCGTTCCCGGCTTCCATGCCGGCGTCGACACCGTGGGCGAAAAGGCCCAGCATCGTGTCGGCAAGCTTGAGCGTGCTGCCATGCTCGCCCTGTATACCGCTGCGGCCAGCCTTGATCTCAGCCAGATAGCCGGCGATGCTATCCACTTTCCGCGTCGAAGTATAGGCGCTGGCGATATCAAAACCGGCATGATCATCAGAGCCGGCTGTATAGGTTATCCGTTCACGCGGCACCGCCACCAGGTCATGCCGCTCTTCGAGAATCTTCAGCTTCTCCGGCGTGCAGCTCTCGGCCAGCTGACGGGACAACAGGTTTTCGCTTTCGAGGGTCGAGCCGTTGTGCACTTCCCAGATGGGGAACAGCAGCATCAGCCGCTCGACATGGCCGGGAGTCAGTTCCCCGCCAAGACGCGTAAGCGGATGGGAAAGCGAGTAGAGGATGCCCTGCTGCTTGAAATAGGCGATCAGGTCATAGAGGTTCCGCCTGAGTCCCTGGATCTCACGATGCTGCTCTTCGGTTATCCCCAGCGCCAGCGTGTGCAGCTTCACATCCTCGTCGGGGAAATAGGTGGTCACTTCTTCGCTTAGGAAAAAGTCCTTGTGCCCGACCAGGCGCAGTCCGCCCTCGATTGTGTTGTGATCGGTGAGGGTGACATAGGTCATCCCTCTCGATTTGGCGTGTTCGTAAGCGGTTTCGGGGTCGGTGTTGCTTTCGCCTATTCCGGCCTGTCTCAGGAGCCAGAGGTCCGACTCTTTGGAAAAACGGGAATGGATGTGGAGATCGACCCGGCAACCGTTATTATTCATGGCCTGCTTATCAGTGAAAAACTTCATCTTAAATATCCTACGAACATTTGCCTCCAAGGGCAAGTCTGAGGCGCTCTGAAGACCGGTTTCAATATGGCCTGAACCCTGATAATCCGCATAAGTTCAGCCCTTCTTCGCTTTACACCCGCCCGGCCGGTGGGTAGAGTAAAGTTTCCCGATTTTTAGAAATAATATCCATGGAGGAAAGCATGTGCAATGACGAGGCCCTGGAAGCAGTCAGGCAGCTGATTGAGAAGCTTGTGCCCCACATCGACGACTTGCGGCAGAAATATAACGACGTGGAAGAGGGATTCCGTGAGGGAAACCTGGACCGCGATACGCTGGGCCAGCTCAACCAGGTCATCCACCTGCTCGAAACCGATTCCGGCGCTTTCGAGAAGCTGATGGAAGGATAGGACGGTGACCCCGGGCAAGAACGCAGGCAAAGGCGGCATTTCCAGCCACCAGGCGGATTCGCTGAGAGCGTTGCCCTCAGTGGAGGAGGTCGTCGAGATTCCGGACCTCGCGGGAGTTATCGAGGATTTTGGCCGTGGGCTCGTGGTCGATTCAGCTCGCGCTGTCATAGAAAGGTTGCGGCGCGAGATTCTGGCGGGCCGCGAGCCGGATGCCGGTGCGCTGAAGCCCGCGGGGCTGGCGCGCGCGGTAACCAACGAAGCCGCCACGGTCTTCCTGCCAAGCCTGAAACGTCTGGTGAATGCCTCCGGCGTGGTCGTGCACACCAACCTGGGCCGCTCGGTTCTGGCCCGGGAGGCCATCGATGCCGTCGTTGAAGCAGCCGCATCCTATTCCAACCTGGAATATAACCTCGAAGCGGGCAAGCGCGGCTCGCGCCACGACCATATCACCCGCATCATTATGGCGCTGACCGGAGCTGAGAACGCCCTCGTGGTCAACAACAACGCCGCGGCGGTGCTGCTTGCGCTCGCTGTTTTCGGCGGCGGGCGGGATGTCATCGTCTCACGGGGCGAGCTGATCGAGATCGGCGGCTCCTTCCGGATCCCCGACATCATGGCTTCGAGCACCGCGCGGCTGGTCGAGGTGGGCACAACCAACAAGACGAAACTTTCGGACTATCAGAAGGCTATCGGACCGGAGACCGCCATGCTGCTGCACGTACATTCCAGCAACTACAAGGTGGTGGGTTTTACCGCCGAGGTGGATATCGCCGAACTTGCAGCGCTGGGACATGAACACGAGCTGGTGGTGGTCGATGACCTGGGCAGCGGAGCCCTGGCCGAGCTGCCGGCGCTCGCGGACGAGCCGTCGGTGCACGACAGCCTCGCCGCCGGCGTCGACGTGGTCACGTTCAGCGGCGACAAGCTTCTAGGTGGCCCCCAAGCGGGCATTATCGTCGGCAAAAGCGAGTTCATCGAGAAGATGAAGGCGCATCCGATGGCGCGGGCCATGCGGGTCGACAAGATGACGCTGGCGGCGCTGCAGGCGACGCTGGCGCTTTACTTGAAACCCGAGACTGCCATAGAGAAGATTCCCACGCTCAGGATGTTGAGCGAGAGCGAAGATTCCCTGAAAGCGCGCGCCGAAGAACTTGCGGGCGGCCTTCAGAAGGCAGTCGGCGGCGCTGCGTCCATTGCGGTGGAGAAGGCGGCGTCGAAAGTCGGCGGTGGCGCGTTGCCGCTGCTGGAGCTGGATTCCTGGGTCTGTACCGTAAGTCCGTCAGCGATAACCGTTGACGAGCTGGCCGCGCGTCTGAGAAATACCGACCCGCCGGTCATCGGCCGCATCCACAGGGAACAGCTGCTGCTGGACGTGCGGACGGTGCTGCCGGAGCAGGTGGCGGAGCTGACCGGATCGGTACGGCAGGCACTTGATACATAAATTAATTTTGGTAGCCATTTGGCAAATATTCGAATTAAACACCTGAATCAAACGACCTGCTTGTTCGTGTCACTCTGAGGAGCTTTAGCTACGAATAATCCCAACCAACATCTGGTCCTCGGCACCGCCGGTCATATCGACCACGGCAAGACCGCCCTCATCAAGGCACTCACCGGCATCGACACCGACCGCCTCAAGGAGGAGAAGGAGCGCGGCATCTCCATCGAGCTGGGCTATGCCGAGCTGGAGCTGCCCTCGGGCACGAAGCTGAGCGTCATCGACGTCCCCGGACACGAGCGTTTCGTGCGCAACATGGTCGCGGGCGCGAGCGGTATCGACATCTTCCTGCTGGTTGTCGCGGCCGACGACGGCGTCATGCCCCAGACGCGCGAGCACATGGCTATCATCGAGATGCTTCAGATCCCCCAGGGCGTGATCGCCATCACCAAAACCGACCTGGTGGACGAGGACATGCTGGAACTCGTCCAGGCCGACATCGAGGATTTCCTCTCCGGGACACCATATATGGACACACCACTGGTAGGGGTAAGCTCAAAAACAGGCGAAGGCATCCCCCTGCTGCTGGGCAATCTGGAAGAAGCGGCCGGCAAGGCCGAAGTGGCGCATCAGGTCTCCGGCGTCGCCCGTCTGCCTGTCGACCGTGTCTTTACCCTGAAGGGAATCGGCACCGTGGTGACCGGCACCCTCTGGTCAGGCCGCATCTGCGCCGAAGACAGCGTGCGCCTGATGCCCGAGGACATTCCCTGCCGCGCCCGCGCGGTGCAGGTCCACGATCATCCCGTCGAGTGCGCCGACGCAGGCCTGCGGGTGGCGATCAACCTCTCCGGCATCAACAAGGACAGGCTGGAGCGGGGGCAGATGATCATCAAGGGGGAGGGTATTGATACAACATTTATGGTAGACGCCCGCATACAGCTTTTACAGGGCGTGTCAAAACCGCTGAAGTACGGAGCCCAGGTCCGCTTTCATCACGGCACCGCCGACGCCACCGCCAAGCTGATGTTCGCCGACCGCGACCGTCTGGCGCCCGGCGAAAGCTGTTACGCGCAGGTGCGCCTGAAAACCAAAATCGTCCCGGCGAAAGGTGACCGTTTCATACTTCGTTCCCTGACCCCGGTGACGACCATCGGTGGCGGCGTGGTCATCGACACGCATCCGCGTAAACATGGCAAAGGCGATGAGTTTGTCCGGCGGCTGGAGATCCTG
>JBBAAB010000103.1:0-5765 GCA_041658445.1 Thermoleophilia bacterium | reverse complement strand
CCTCATCCCCGAGTTCATCGGGCGCCTGCCGGTGATCAGCGCCATTCACAACCTGACCCGCGACGATCTGGTCCATATTCTCACCAGACCCAAGAACGCGCTGGTCAAGCAATATGAGAGGTTCTTCAAATTTGATAACATAGAGCTGGTCTTCGGGACGGATTCGCTTGGGGCCATCGCCGACAAGGCGCTCAAGCTGGAAACCGGAGCCCGTGGATTGCGCTCTATCATCGAGCAGTCCCTGTTAAATGTTATGTTTGAGCTTCCATCGCGCGGCGACGTGCGCAAGTGTGTTGTTACCAGAGATACCATAGATCGCAACATCGATCCGACCCTGGTGACGGAAGCGGAAAGAATACTGCCTGAACTTGACGAAGAGTCAGCCTAAACCAGCAAAACCGCTACCGCTACTTCCAACCAGAGAACTAGTTGTTTTTCCGCGGATGGTCGCGCCTATTTTCGTGGGCCGCGAGAAGTCGATAAAGGCGCTGGAACAGGCCTTCGCCGACAAGTCTCCCATCATCCTCTCCACCCAGAAGGAGCCCTCGGTCGAGGATCCCACCAGCGATGACATAGTGCGCGTGGGCACCATGGCGACGGTCGTGCAGCTTTACCGCATGCCGGAAGGTTCCATCAAGGCCCTGGTGGAAGGACAGCAGAGGGTCACGATTGACGACTTCACCTCGACGTCGCCGCACTTCGTCGTGCATTATTCACCGCTGCTGACGGGCGTGGAAAAGCCCACCGAGCGTACCAACGCGCTGGCGCGCGTGGTCCTGCGGGAGTTCATCCGTTATGTCGAGTCGAGCCCCGGCATGCCGGAGGAGATGAGCCATATCGTCGGCGCGGTAACAGAGCCCGACGAACTGGCGGACGCCGTGGCCGCTCACATCATGGTCCCCTTCCATAAAAAACAGGAACTGCTGGAGCTCAGCAATTCGGACGAACGGCTGAACGCCGTGCTTCAGATACTTATAGAGGAGAACGCCGTACTTGACATGGAGCGTGATTTAAACCAGAAAGTACAGGAGAAGATAGAGACGACCCAGCGGCAGATATTCCTGCACGAGAAGCTGAAGGTCATCCGCGACGAGCTTGACAACGCCGCCGAGACCGAGGACGAGTCGATACAGGACTATTACAAGCTTCTGGAGGAAAAACAGCTGGGGCCCGCGGTCGAGGAGATGGTCCGCAAAGAGCTCAACAAGCTGAAGTCGACTTCGCCGATGTCGGCCGAGGTTTCGGTTATACGGAATTATCTGGACAATGTGTTCGCGCTGCCCTGGGGCAGGCTGGCCGACAAGACCGATTACGAGCTGCAGGTTGTCTCCCGGCACCTGGACAGGACGCATCACGGCTTAAAGAAGGTCAAGGAGAGGGTGCTCGAGTTCCTGGCGGTCGGCAAGTTGCTTGGCAAGGATCAGCCTAACACGACCCTGTGTTTCGTAGGGCCTCCGGGAGTGGGGAAGAGCTCGGTTGCGAAGGCCATCGCCGACGCGCTGGAGCGGCCGTTCGTGCGTATCTCGCTCGGCGGTGTGCGCGACGAGGCCGAGATCCGTGGCCACCGGCGCACTTATGTCGGCGCCATGCCGGGACGTATTATCGACGCCATTACCAAAGCCAAGGCTGACAACGCGGTCGTGCTGCTGGACGAGATCGACAAGATGGACTCCGATTTTCGTGGCAATCCGGCGGCGGCGCTGATGGAAGTGCTCGACCCGCTGCAGAACAAGGAGTTCAGGGACAACTACCTCGAAATCGACTACGACCTTTCAAAAATTTTGTTCCTGGCGACCGCCAATTACGATGACGGTATCCCGGCCACACTTTACGATCGTCTCGAGGTCATTCATCTTACCGGATACACCTATGAGGAAAAAGAGAAAATCGCCGTAAAGCATCTGCTGCCGGGAATCGCGAAGGAAACCGGACTCAAGAAAACAAGTGTGGCCCTTTCACCGGCGGCGCTGAAGGCGGTCATCCGCTTTTACACGCGCGAGTCCGGCGTGCGCGACCTCGAGCGCCGGCTGCGCAAGATTTATCGCAAAGTGGCGAGACGTTATCTCGAGGACGGAATTAAGCTGCCGGTCAAGGTCAGCGCGACCGCGCTGGAAGATTATCTCGGCCCGGCGCCGTTCTCCGAGGAGCGCCTTGAGCGCAAAGCCCTCTGTGGCGCCAGCCTGGGGCTTGCTTATACCTCGGACGGTGGCGATGTGCTCACTATCGAGACCATAGTGTCCAGCAGTGGCAAGGGCGACCTGGTTCTGACGGGTCAACTGGGCGAGGTCATGCAGGAATCGGCATCGACGGCGTGGGGCTATCTGCTCTCAAAGGTGGAGACTGACGAAAAATTCAAAACGCTTTTCAAAAAGAACGCCCCCGCTTTTGACGAAGAGGGAAAATGGGCCATGCCCAACAAGGACCTGAGGCTGCACGTGCCCGAAGGCGGCATTCCCAAGGACGGACCCTCGGCGGGTATAGCGCTGGCCACTTCGATGCTTTCCGCCATAAGCGGACACGCGATCAGGCCGGCGGTAGCGGCGACGGGTGAGATCACCCTGCGCGGCAAGATTCTGCGTGTGGGCGGCCTGCGCGAGAAGTGCCTGGCGGCCGAGCGCATGGGCGTTAAAACCGTGATCCTCCCCAAGGCGAACATGCCTGATATCAAGGAACTTCCCCCGAAGGTCCGCAAAGCCCTCGAGTTTGTCTACGTGGATGATTTCACGCAGGCGATCGAGCGGCTGTTCGTGTAGACTAAACGCCGGTTGCTTCTCATGTGATAAGATTGCAGCGTGGCGCCGTTCGCGGGCGTGTATTAGAGGGTCCGCAGCGGGGCGGCATTAAACTGCAATGAACCAGGACACCCGCGAACAACTGAAGACGAACACCCGCTACTCGCCGGCCGACATCGAGTCGAAATGGATGAGCCGCTGGCTGGACGACAGGCTCTTCACCCCGGCGGAAGATTCCGGCAAGGAAGATTCCTACTGCATCGTTTTGCCCCCACCTAACGTAACCGGCTCGCTGCACATGGGCCATGCGCTCAATTCCACCATCCAGGACCTGCTGATCCGCCTGCAGCATATGCGGGGCAAGAACACCCTCTGGGTCTGCGGCACCGACCACGCCGGCATCGCCACCCAGAACCAGGTGGAGAAGCAGCTGGCGGGAGAGGGGACCACCCGCCAGGAGATCGGCCGCGAAGCCTTTGAGCAGCGCGTCTGGAAATGGCGCGACGAGTACGGCTCCACGATTATCAACCAGCTGAAGCGGATGGGATGCTCCCTCGACTACGAGGGTGAGCGTTTCACGCTCGACGAGGGTTACGTGAAGGCCGTTTACCGTGTCTTCGTCGCCATGTACGAGAAGGGTTATATATACCGTGACGAATACATGGTCAACTGGTGCACCCGCTGCCACACGGCCCTGTCCGACCTCGAGGTCGAGCACGAAGACGTCGATGACAAACTTTATTATCTGCGCTACCCAGTCGTGGGCGAGGACGAATACCTGGTAATCGCCACGGCGCGCCCTGAGACGATGCTGGGTGATACCGCTGTCGCCGTGAATCCCAAGGACATGCGTTATGCGCACCTGGTCGGCAAAAACATCAACCTGCCGCTGGTCGACCGTGAGATTCCCGTCATCGCCGACAAATACGTCGACATGAGCTTCGGTACCGGTGCTCTCAAGATCACGCCCGCCCACGATCCCAACGACTTCGAGATCGGCAAGAAGCACGAGCTCGAGGAGATCAACGTCTTCACCTCCGACGGACGCATTAATGAGGCCGGGGGCGAGTTTGCAGGGCTCAACCTCGTGGAGGCGCGGGCCCAGATCATGCACAGGCTCGAGCGTGAGGAACTGGTGGAGAAGGTCGAGCCTTATACGCACTCGGTTGGCGTCTGCTACCGCTGCGGCACAAATATAGAACCGTACATCTCGCTGCAGTGGTTCATGCGCATGGACGAGTTGGCGCGGCCGGCCATCAATATGGTGGAAAACGAAACGGTCAGATTTCATCCGAAGCGCTGGGCCGGGGTATATCTGGAGTGGATGCGCTCGCTTCGGCCGTGGTGTATCTCAAGACAGCTCTGGTGGGGTCACCGGCTTCCCGTCTGGTATTGCGAGGAATGCTCCGAGATAGTCGTGCGCGAAGAGGCTCCCACCAGCTGCCCCCATTGCCGTTCCGCCAACCTGCGCCAGGAAGAGGATGTTCTCGACACCTGGTTCAGCTCCGCCCTCTGGCCTTTCGCGACGCTGGGCTGGCCGGAAAGCACGGGGCGCATGGAGAGTTTTTATCCCACTGACGTTCTGGTCACAGCGCGTGACATCATCTTTCTCTGGGTCGCCCGCATGATCATGATGGGCATGGAATTCCCCAATGATATTCCCTACAGCGATGTCATCATCAACGCCACGATCATGGCCAAGGATGGCAGGCGCATGAGCAAGTCGTTAGGTACCGGTGTCGATCCGCTGGAGCTTATCGAGACTTACGGCGCCGACCCGACCCGTTTTGGTCTGCTGAACATGGCCTCGTCCCAGGATGTACGCTTCTCTGAAGAGCGCATCGAGATGAGCCGCAATTTCTGCAACAAGATATTCAACGCGGCGCGGTTCGTCCTGCTCGGGGTCGAGCACGTCGAGGCGAAGGCCACACCCGTCACGCTTGCTGATCGCTGGATCTTGAGCCGATTCGAAGCGACCGCCGCCGATGTCAACCGTCTGCTGGATAAATACGACTTCGCCGAAGCGACAAAACTGCTTTATCGCTTCGTCTGGAACGAGTTCTGCGACTGGTATGTGGAGATCGTCAAGCTGCGGCTCTACGGCGATGACGATGAGGCGAAGCGGGAGGTATCCGCCAACCTGCTCTTTATACTGGACAATATCCTGCGGATGCTGCACCCCCTGATGCCGTTCCTGACCGAGGAACTCTCGGCGCTGCTCCCGGGCGAGCGGGATTATCTCATCAATTCAGCCTATCCCGCCGGTGACGGTTCCGCACGCGACGAAGTGGCGGAAAACGAGATGGAGCTTCTGATGGAAGCCGTGGTCTCGATCAGGACGATGCGCAATGAGATCGGTGTTCCTCCAAAGAAGCCTGCCAAGGCCATCCTGGTTTCGGACAACGATGGCACCATAAGTGTGGTAGAGAGCAACGCCTCTCTGATAGAATCACTTACCAGGACGGGCCTGGCGCAGAGCGTTCGCGAAGAGAGTGCAGTCACGGGCGCCGGTTCGCAGCCCGCCGTGGTGCTGATACGTGGCGGCAAACTGCTGATTCCGATTGAAGAGCTGATAGATGTGGAGCAGGAAAAGGCTCGCCTGAAGACGGCTATTTCAAAGAAAGAGCAGGAAGTTTCGCGCGCGCAGGGAAAATTGGGTAATAAGAATTTCGTCGCCAAGGCGCCTCCGGAGCTGGTCGAGCAGGAAAAGGCCAAGCTGGAGCTTTACGAGCGTGAGGTGGCTGAATTGAAACAGCAGTTTGAACGTTACTTCGGGGAGTAGATGGCAAAAGCCGCAAAAAAACCAAAAAAGCAGGTCAAAACAGCAAAGACTTCTGTGAAAAAGCCTGCTAAACCACCAAAGAAGAGCACGGTGAAACCGGCGGCGCGGTCCGCAAAGACCGCGAAAAAAACGGTAAAAAAGCCGTCGAAACCGGCTTTAAAGGCCCCGGCGAAGAAAAAACCGGCTGCAAAGGCTCCACCAAAGAAAAAGCAGGCTAAGCCGGCGGCGAAAACAGCAGCCAAAAAGCCTGC
>JBBAAB010000102.1:0-5808 GCA_041658445.1 Thermoleophilia bacterium | reverse complement strand
TTTAACTATCAATAATCATACGAATTGTTAAACAAGATTTTTCCCGAAACGTACGGGTTTACAAAAACCCTCCTTCTGCCAGCTTTTCCAGCGTCAGACCGCCTTCTCCCTGTCCTCCGGGAAGCCCGCCTTCCATAATCTTCCTTACATATTTCCCGAGTACGTCAGCCTCGAGGTTCACCGCGTAGCCGACCCCGTTGTGGCCCAGGGTTGTAACCTTGACTGTATGGGGAATGAGGGACGCGCTGAAGCTGTCGCGGGCCAGCCGCGCTATCGTCAGACTGATGCCATCGATACCGATCGAACCCTGCGGCAGCAGGTAGCGCCTGATCTCCTCGGGCGCCGAGAAGGTATAAAAAACGGCGTTGCCTTCCGGCTTTATCGAGATGATCTTGCCGGTCGCATCGACGTGGCCCAGCATGAGATGCCCGCCCAGTCTTGAAGAGAGCATAAGCGCCCGCTCGAGGTTGACGATACTGCCCCGCTTGAGATTCCCCAGATTTGTTTTGCGGATCGTCTCGGGCATGACGTCGGCTGAGAAGGTGCCGTTGCCGAACTCCTTCGCCGTGAGGCAAACGCCGTTGACGGCGATGGAGTCTCCCAGCTGACAGCCTTCAAGGACCTTGTCCGCTTCGATCGTGATGACGCCGCTGTCAGCCTTCATCTGAAGACTCACGAGTTTGCCCAGTTCTTCTACGATGCCTGTGAACATCTAGCTAACCCCCCGCGTTGTCATTCGGTATTCATCCTTCTACCATTCCTCCCGGCTCGTATACGCTGTCAGCAGCACATCGTCGCCGATAGACTTGTATGTCATGCGGTACAGCGGAATCGCCTCGCCTACGAGCCGGAAGCCCAGTCCCTCGACCGGCGTGCGGGCTGTAGCGCCGCCTATTATCTTGGGTGCGATAAAAGTCATTACCTTGTCGATGACACCGGCTTCGACAAACGACGCCGCCAGCGTCGGGCCACCCTCGAGAAGCAGGCTTAAGATCGCGGGCTCACGAGAGCCCAGGCGCCTGAGCGCCTCCCCCACATCGACCCGTTCCGCCTGTTTACCTACTGTCACGACTTCTATGCCGGCATGCTCCAAAGCTTTGACTTTATCGGCTGCGGCATCCCTGGTTGCGAAAACCATGGTTGCCACCTCGCCGGCTGTTTTTACAAGTTTGCTATCGATTGATATATCCGCATGGGAGTCGAAAACCACCCGTAACGGCTGATGATGATCGCCGGAAATGCGGCAGGTCAACATCGGGTCATCCGCCGCCACCGTGCCCGCGCCAACAGAAATGGCATCCATCTCGCCACGCATGGCATGCACCAGAGCCCGGCTCTCCTCACCGGAAATCCATTTTGAATCACCCGTGGAAGTGGCGATCTTTCCATCCATGCTCATGGCGCTCTTGAAAATCACAAAGGGGAGTCCGGTTACCGCGTGCTTGCGAAAGGCCTCGTTCTGCACCCGGGCCCGTTCGGCCAGGGAACCATCCAGGACCTCTACCTGCATGCCGGCTGCGCGCAACGTCTCCAGCCCTTTGCCATTCACTTTGGAGGACGGATCGAGTGAAGCCACAACAACCCGGGAAATGCCGGCACTTTTGAGCGCCTCGGTGCATGGCCCGGTACGTCCGGTATGACAGCAAGGTTCGAGCGTCACAAAGATGGTGGCGCCTGTTGTATCTTTTCCGTCAGATGCCGCTGCCTTGATGGCAGCCACTTCAGCGTGATCGCCGCCCGCCCGCTGGTGATAACCTTCGCCGATCACATCATCACCCTGGACGATCACCGCGCCCACAGTCGGGTTTGGGCTCGTCATCCCACACGCCAGGTCGGCAAGGTTGAGAGCCCTCTGCATAAAGCTTATGTCCAGTCCGGATATCATCGTTTAAAAACTGTTCCCCTATCGCCATTATGTTGAACGATCATGAATTCATGACAATCTCACCCGAAAGGAAATTGCATGCGTTACTCATACGAATTGTTCGGGAAAGATGTGGGGGGAAAGATACCGGGCACCGACGTGCCAATGCCGCTCTGGAATGCCGCCCATGAAAAAACCCCGGGCAACAGCATCCCAGGGCAACGGGTAGCTTTATCTTCTCCCATCCAGACTTTAACTGTCGGCCCAGGAATTTCACCTGGTCAACCTCTTTTGAAGAGGTTCGCGGACTATGACCGCCGGTGGGGAATTACACCCCGCCCCGAAGATATTGCTGTAAGTAACAGCTATTTAATTAAACGCGCGGTAAAAATCACGCACTTAGAAATAATAGCATATTTGTAATTGTGAGCGAAGTGAAGAATTACTGCGGGTCACCCTGGAAGAAGCAACAGGTCTGCGAAGACATTCGGCGCGACACGCCTCAGAACATCGGTCCTCAGCGAGCTTTGGATCTTGACTTTTCCGCCATTCTGGCCATGAGTGAGCTGGCGGCGGCCGCGGGATCGGGCGCTCCAAACACCGCTGAGCCGGCAACGAACAGGTTTGCGCCAGTAGCCAGCACCGCGTCTATTGTATCCGGCGCCACGCCACCATCAACTTCGAGTCCGACGCTGTCCGGCAGAAGCTGACGGGCTCGCTGAATCTTGGGCAACACGGAGGAAATGAACGTCTGGCCGCTGAAACCCGGATTAACCGTCATCATAAGCGCGAAATCGATATCTCTGGTTACTTCCTGGAGAGCCGATAGCGGTGTCGCCGGATTAAGTGAGACTCCGGCCTTGCAGCCGGACGCCCTTATCTGGGAAAGGGTCATGTTCAAATGCGTGCAGGCTTCGGCATGGACACAGATCCAGTCGGAGCCGGCCTGCGCGAAGTCCTCGATATAGCGCTCCGGCGCGTCGATCATCAGATGCACGTCCAGGATGCCACCGGCGTCGTGTACCAGATCACGAATGCCATCGATAACCACCGGGCCGATGGTGATATTGGGAACAAAGGCGCCGTCCATGACGTCCACATGAATGACACGCACGCCGGCATCCATCACCTTTTTTATATCCTCTCCAAGATGTGAAAAATCCGCCGAGAGGATCGAGGGCGCCAGCTGGTAGGTTGTCAGCAATTCGTCAGTCATCGGATGAAGATTCTAGCACAGATACATAAGTATGGAACGCCCGGCCAGCCATCAGGATATTCTATCCTTCATGGGGGAATTGATGAAACCCTGCCTATCGCACCGAGAGCATAGAATATGATTTTTTGATACGTGGCGTACTCGTGGAATCATATCAAATCGCCCCTATGATGGTTATCCCTAACATGAACACGATAAAAAGCGTGTATAAAAAAGCGCTGGTGGCTCCAATGATGCAACCGGCCATGGCAAAACCCCTGCCGCCTGCGGGTGATTGCCCTTTTCTGATCCTGCCCAGTTCAACGATTCCCATGATTAAGCCGCTGATAGCCAGAGCGATTCCCGGAAAGCAGCAGATTCCAGAAATTCCCACGAGCGAAAGAACCATCGATACAATTGCCAGTGGGCCTATTGAAGAACCAGCCGCCGTGGCCGGCTGATTTTGTCCTGTCAGGAGGCAATTGACGCAATAAGTCCTGCCATCAGGGGCGATGGTCAGGCACTTGGGGCAACAGCCCCTGAGGCATCGCGAGCATGTCCCGGTAGCCACGACGCCAGGATGGGAGGCACAGTCCAAGATTCAGTCCCTCTTTAATTCATTCCTAATCTTTAAGCGGGTTGCCATCGGCGTCGGTATTTATCGAACCCGTGAGGATCATGACGCCTTCGATCAAGCCCCAGATATATGCTGCCATTATCATGAAGTATCCCACGAAGAAACACGCTAGAACTATGCCGAAAACCATCAACAACAACTGCGCGACAGCTTTTCCGGTGTATCCCAGGTAAAAGTTATGAACACCGAACCCGCCCACCATGATTCCCATGATCCCCGCGGCCATTTTTGATCTATTACCCTGGCCGGCTTGCGCGAAACCGGCACCAGGCAGCGAGGTTGCCAGATTTACTCCGCATTTAACACATACGACCGCATTGGGATCTGTCGGCTCTCCACAGTTCTGACAGAAAGCTCTTCCGGTCGCCGGAGGGCTGCCGCAATTTACACAAATAACCGCTTTTTCATCCACTGCCGTCCCGCAATTTCTGCATCTCATTTCAAAGTCCTCTTCCTTATGCTTTTTAACCGAGCCCATCAATGCATACCCGATTATTTGTCAGAAATTCTTGATAATCAATGAATGTGCGATCATTCAGATCGCACGTAAGAGTATCAGCGGATATTACACTGCGCATAAAGAAACATCGTGAGAGGGAAAGCGGGCACAGTCTCGATAATTCTGCAGCTGGAATGGATATGATCCAAAACGATAAGGCGGCCGAACACCACTCATTCGGCGACTACAAATATCATTATCACAAAAATGGAAATCAGAACCGTCATCGTGGTTCCGATAATCGCTCCCGCCAGCGCGAAGCTCCTGCCACCTCGGGCAGATTTTCCTTTTTTGATCCAGCCGAGCTCAATGTAGCCCACGATCATTCCCGCGATGGCTAATATACCGGCAGGCATGAAACAAAACCCGAACACGCTTACGAGAGAGAGCACCAGCGAAGCTATAGCCATCCCACCTGGCGCTCCGCTTAATTGTCCAGTGACCGGCGTTCCTGATTCGAGACATACAACACAGCAGACACTGCCATCGGGAGCGGCCGTCAGACAATCGGGGCAACAACCCCTGAGACATCGCGGGCAAGTTCCAGTTGCCGCGATGCCGGGATGGGAGGCGCAGTCCAAAATTCAGCCTCTTTTCAGTTGTCCGTAACGGGTATGAGCCCGGTCTGACCTAATCCTGCAAAGGAAGGCCGTTGGCATCGGTGTTCATCGATCCGGTCAGGATCAGGATGCCCTCGATGAAACCCCAAAGGCCACCGATCCCGCAGGTGACAATCGTAACGGCGATCTGGGCG
Source organism: Thermoleophilia bacterium (assembly GCA_041658445.1). Lineage (GTDB taxonomy): Bacteria > Actinomycetota > Thermoleophilia > BMS3ABIN01 > BMS3ABIN01 > JBAZWE01. The sequence continues at coordinate 859 of JBBAAB010000102.1, read as the reverse complement.
ATGCCGATGCCCGTGTATCCCAGATAGAACCGGTGTACACCCCAAGCTCCCAGAAAAACGCCGAGAAGCCCGGCCGCCATCTTGGATTTGTCGCTAACCGTTCCCGGAGCGTAGTTCGGCTGTGCCGGCGCGGCTGCCTGCAGCTGCACTCCGCATTTGGTGCAGACGACAGCGCCAGGACCGCTTTCGGCCCCACAGTTCTGACAGAAGCCCTGACCGTTCATGGGCTGGGCGCCGCATTCCATACAAACAGCAGCCTGTGCATCGACTTCTTTCCCGCAATTCTTGCAATACATAGAAATCTCCCGTTCCATAATGATTTAATAAATACATCCATGGTCAAGGTCAAAAGTGATCGATATTACGTTTGACCTGTTTCGTGGCAAGTATATCAAGAGCTGTAATAAAAATATTGGGATGATGTTCCCGTTATCTGCAGGATTATATTTACCACCCAATAAATTACGCCTATAGCGACGCCTATTATTCCCAATATTATTGCAGCCTTAACCATGCCCGCGCCTTTTTGAGATGATTCCCCGCGCGCTATTCTTCCTTTTTCCACAAAACCAAGCACCAGACCAACGATCGATGGAACGGTTAAACAGCAACAAACAAGTCCTGCAATAGACAGGACAAGCGCCGCGATCGCCAAACCGCCGGCCTTCTCCGGCGGTTGCCTCACAAAGCCTCCGCCCTGGGGTACTACAGGCGGCGCGGGAGGCGGCGGTGGAGTCGGTGCATTGCCTTCCATGTTTCCTCCTTGGTTAGATTTTCTGAATCCCTTAACAAAATCAATTACGGATCATGGAGCAAAAGCAGGCGTGATTTCTCCGGTTAACCCGGCCTCCCAGACCCC
>JBBAAB010000101.1:0-5844 GCA_041658445.1 Thermoleophilia bacterium | reverse complement strand
GATGGCGAGCGGAAAGACGGTCCTAAGTCGCAAGGGGGGTGCGAAGCTGGTATCGACGCCCAAAACCGCAGAAACCATCATATAGGGGGCGTACGTACTGGGGCTGCCCGCCCTGTGAGGCGGACGCGCGACAACGACGCCTTCGGGCGCCCGCGTTGCGACATCCGGAAGCACGAAACCTTCAAATAGGAATCGTGCATTCGTCGCATCCCCCCGGACGGGGGAACGAACACCGGACTCTGGTCCGGTGTGGGCGCCGCAAGGCGCGATCACGCACCCTTCGCGGGGTGTGCTGCAAATACGTGAAGCGCATTGGGCGGAAAGCCCCCGGGCCCATCTGGGCTCGTGAGCGCCTCGGTCGCTAAACTCGCGGAGCTGCACAACGTGCTGCTGTGAACGCGTAGATCCATGCCGGGGCACACGCGAAACCGATTCGTTTCATCATGTGAAGCCGGGAGAAACCCGATTCCCTTGCCTTCGGGTAAAGCGGAAACGTGACCTCTCACGGGTGAGATTCGAGCCAAGTTGCTACGTGCTAAATTTGCTTATCGCAAGTCGATAGCAAAGGACAGAGGAGCGGACAAGTTCGCTTCCACATGCCAAACGTGCATGAATGGATGGTGAAACTTGCTTCACTCCGCCAATTCTGGTTGATCCTGCCAGAGACCACCGCTATTGGAATTCGCTTAAGCCATGCGAGTCGAGAGGGTTCGGCCCTCGGCAGACCGCTCAGTAACACGTGGAGAACCTGCCCTAAGGTGGGGGATAATCTCGGGAAACTGAGGCTAATACCCCATAGTCCGCCGGCGCTGGAATGCCCAGCGGACAAAAGGCTTGCCGCCTTAGGATGGCTCTGCGACCTATCAGGTTGTAGGGAGGGTAACGGCCTCCCTAGCCTACGACGGGTACGGGCGTTGAGAGACGTCGCCCGGAGATGAACTCTGAGACACGAGTTCAGGCCCTACGGGGCGCAGCAGGCGCGAAAACTGCACAATGCTGGAAACAGCGATGCGGGAATTCCAAGTGCCAGCACTGAGTGTTGGCTGTTCCATTGTCTAAAAAACATAGGAAGTAAGGGCTGGGTAAGACGGGTGCCAGCCGCCGCGGTAATACCTGCAGCCCGAGTGGTGGCCGTTATTATTGGGCCTAAAACGTCCGTAGCCTGTTTGGTAGATGCCTGTGTAAATCGAACGGCTTAACCGTTCGACGTGCGGGTAGACCGCCAGACTTGGGACCGGGAGAGTCACGAAGTACTCCGGGGGTAGAGGTGAAATTCTGTAATCCTCGGGGGACTACCGGTGGCGAAGGCGTCGTGATAGAACGGCTCCGACGGTGAGGGACGAAGCCCTGGGGCGCAAACCGGATTAGATACCCGGGTAGTCCAGGGTGTAAACGCTGCGGTCTTGGTGTCGGGAGTCCTACGGGGGCACCCGGTGCCGGAGAGAAGTTGTTAAGATCGCTGCCTGGGGAGTACGGCCGCAAGGTTGAAACTTAAAGGAATTGGCGGGGGAGCACCGCAACGGGAGGAGCGTGCGGTTTAATTGGATTCAACGCCGGAAAGCTCACCGGAGTCGACCATTTGATGTGGGCCAGTCTGATGGGCTTGCCTGAATTATGGAGAGGTGGTGCATGGCCGCCGTCAGTTCGTACCGTAAGGCGTTCTGTTAAGTCAGATAACGAACGAGACCCTTATCCTCAATTGCCACGGCGATCTCCGGATCGCCAGCACATTGGGGAGACCGCTGGCGCTAAGTCAGAGGAAGGATAGGGCAACGGTAGGTCAGTATGCCCCGAATGCTCCGGGCTACACGCGCGCTACAAAGGATGGGACAATGGGTATCTACCCCGAGAGGGGACGGCAATCCCGAAACCCATTCGTAGTTCGGATCGAGGGCTGCAACTCGCCCTCGTGAAGCTGGATTCCGTAGTAATCGCGTCTCAAAATGGCGCGGTGAATATGCCCCTGCTCCTTGCACACACCGCCCGTCAAACCATCTGAGTAGGGTCCAAGTGAGGGCGTCTCTTCCTGGGACGTTCAAACTTGGGCTCTGCAAGGAGGGTTAAGTCGTAACAAGGTATCCGTAGGGGAACCTGCGGATGGATCACCTCCTACACAAAACATAACCTTGCGCTTGGCCCACAGAACACTGTTCTGTGGGAGAGCGTTGGCGCCGAGGCGTAAGCTGAGGCGGGGACGCATGCAAGTGCGTCGACCGCCGAGGCGTAAGCTGAGGCCAAGACGTGTGCACACACACGTCACGGGAGTGAAGCAAGCACCTATGTCCATTCATGCCGACGCAACTTGGCCTCGAATCATCTAAATAGCGGATATCGAATGCGCGCTTCCCCAAGGGGGCGCGTAGATCAGCGGTAGATCGCTCCCCTTGCAAGGGAGAGGCCGTGGGTTCAAATCCCACCGCGTCCACTTGGCCCGCCCACGGGCGGGCCTGCGTGTCCGCGGTGGACTCGCAAACTCTGCGGAGTTTGCTCGTCCCACCGCGTCCACGCGACCGATCTTCCTGGTCTCATCCGCTTCCCATTCAATCCCGCTCGCAAGGGCGGTTCACGATTGGACTCCAATTGCTCGAGGAGCTCTTGGGGATCGGCCCAGGGCGTAAGACGCGTTCTTCGACGCGCGGCCTGATGACGGTCGGCTGCATACGCAACCTGGACGCAAGTTGAGTTACACGTCTAGACGGCTGTTACGCCGCATGGAGGATGGCTCGGCTCAGGCACCGATGAAGGTCGGGCCAAGCACCGAAATACCTCGGGTAGACGCACGGAGTCTATGATCCGAGGGTTACCGAATTGGACATCCTGCCCCGTACTGCGGGGCATACGCTTTGTGCGTAAGGGAACCTGCCGGATTGAAGCATCTTAGTAGGCAGAGGAAAAGAAATCAACGAGATTCCCTCAGTAAAGGCGATCGAAGAGGGAACAGGGCAATCCGAATCCGCTGGAGTAATTCAGTGGAAATGTGGAGTTGCGAACCCGCGTCCGTCCTAACCACTAACCCGAAGTCTCCTGGAACGGAGCACCAGAGAGGGTGATAGTCCTGTAGGGGTAAATGGAAGGATGATGGCGGGTCTTCTGAGTAGGGCGCGTTGGAAATCGCGTCTGAAAATCGGGGGCACCAACCTCGAACCCTAAACATGTCCTGAGACCGATAGCGCAGTAGTAACGTGAGTGAAAGCTGCAAAGCACCCTTGACGGGAAGTGCAAAGAACCTGAAACCATGCGGCCACAGGTGGCGTGAGGCCTGAAAGCGTCGAAGCGACCGAAGGGTCGTGGAGCAGGGTCCACGTGTACGTTTTGAAAAACGGGCCAAGGAGTTCTATCCAGTGGCGAGGTTAAGGCGTTCAACGCCGGAGCCGAAGCGAAAGCAACATGTGCGCAGTATCCACGAGGCACGAGGTGCGCTCGCCTGGAGTCACTGGAGGGAGACCCGAAGCCAGCCGATCTAAGCCTGGCCAGGATGAAGCCCTACGAAAGTGGGGTGGAGGTCCGACCCCTTGTTGATGTGCAAATCATTGGGTTGAGCTGGGTTTAGGGGTGAAAGTCCAATCGAGACTGGGGATAGCTGGTTCCGCTCGAGACTGGTCGCAGCCAGACCTCTGGGGAGAATGGATGTGTGGTAGAGCACCAATTACCCACTCAGGGTCGGAAACGACTCGGTGGGTTCTAGAACTCCGAACATGCATCCTTTGTAGATCCAGGGCAGTGAGGGCCTCTGGGGTAATCTTGGGGTCCGAAAGGGAAATAACCCAGCGTGCGGTTAAGGTCCCAAAGTGTTGGCTAAGTGCTAAAAATCGAACAGTGTCCGTGGTCTGAAACAACTAGAAGGTGTGCTTAGAAGCAGCAATCCTTTAAAGAGTTCGTAACAGATCACTGGTCGAGATCACGGGCCTGGAAAATGGACGGGGCTAAGCCAGCCACCGATACCGTGCCCCTCCTTCGGGAGAGGAGTAGAGCGGGGACATGCGTGCGTCGAAGGCGGGCTTTAAGGTCCGCTGGAGCGCGTTTGTATCAGAATCTTGGTGTGAGTAACAGCAAAGTGTGGTGAGAATCCACACCGCCGAAAGGGCCAGGTTTCCTCGGCGATGATCGTCAGCCGAGGGTTAGTCGGTCCTAAGCCGCCTCTTAACCGTTGGCGCGCGAAAGGGAAGCAGGTTAATATTCCTGCACCACGGACGACTCTGCCTGAGCATTGACGCATGTGGCTAACTGGAGCACGGCCGTCGCCGTGTTCAAGTCTATAACACTGGGGAGAACCGTCATGGTGAGAACCAGTGCAAATGCCGACGATCCTGCCTTCGGGTGGGTTCCGGTGATGCCAGGTGCCCGTGAAAATTTGTTCAGGGCCATCGTCTGTGTCCGTACCAAGAACTGACACAGGTGCCCCTGGCTGAGAAGGCCTAGGCGTGTCGGGCTTAACGTTTGTGAGGGAACTCGGCAAATTAGCCCCGTAACTTCGGGATAAGGGGTGCCAGCCACGAGAGTGACTGGTCGCAGTGACAAGGGCGCTCCGACTGTTTAACCAAAACATAGGTCTCCGCAAGCCCGAAAGGGTGTGTATGGAGGCTCAATCCTGCCCAGTGGTGGTATCTGAAGCCCGGGTTCAACCGGATGAAGGACCACTAAACGGCGGGGGTAACTATGACCCTCTTAAGGTAGCGTAATACCTTGCCGCTTAATTGGCGGCTTGCATCAATGGTCCAACGAGGGCGCTACTGTCCCCACAAACAAGCCGGTGAAAACAACAGTACTAGCGCACAGTCTAGTACATTCCAAAGGGAAGCGAAGACCCCGTTGAGCTTTACTGCAGCCTGTAGCTGCGGTATGGAATTGCATGCGTAGGGTAGGCGGGACCCGTCGAAGCCTCGGCTCTGGCCGGGGTGGAGGGGCCGATGAAACACCGCCCTTGTGATTCCGTACCGCTCACTGCTTCGGCAGGACACCTATAGGTGGGCAGTTTGGGTGGGGCGCCACGCGCTCGAAAAGATATCAAGCGCGCCCAATGGCTACCTCAGACCGGTCAGGAATCGGTCGTAGAGTGCAAGGGCAAAAGGTAGCTTTATCCGGAGTAGCCCAACAACACTCCGCATTGTGAAAGCAGGGCCTAGCGAACCTCTCTGTGCTTCCTGGTGAGGCCGAGAGATATCAGAAAAGTTACCACGGGGATAACTGAGTCGTCTCCAGCAAGAGCCCATATCGACCTGGAGGCTTGCTACTTCGATGTCGGTTCTCCCTATCCTGGTGGTGCAGCAGCTGCCAAGGGTGGGGTTGTTCGCCCATTAAAAGGGATCGTGAGCTGGGTTCAGACCGTCGTGAGACAGGTTTGTTGCTATCTTTTGGAATCGTTACTGCCTGAAGGGAAGGGACATTTAGTACGAGAGGAACAATGTCTCGTGGCCTCTGGTCCATCAGTTGTCTGACAAGGCAATGCTGAGCAGCTACGCCGCAATCGATAAGGGCTGAAAGCATCTAAGCCCGAAACGAGCCCTAAGACGAGGCAGTTGACCGCTCGTAGAAGACGAGGTTGATAGGACGGGGATGTACGCACCAAGCTTCGGCGAGGTGTTCAGTCCGCCGTTACTAATTGGTTATGTCGTTGATGACGTGTAACTCGACCGTTAAAACAGGTTGCGTATGCCGCGAAAGCGGCATGTCCGCCGAGCTTGCTCGGCTGGATATGTAGATCATAGGCATCGCTAGTAGCGCTGCCTCCTCACAGGAACGGGGAGGTGGTTTGACGGCCATAGCGGCGGGGTCCACCCGGTCCCTTTCCGAACCCGGCAGTTAAGCCCGCCCGCGTAGATGTCGCGTACTGGAGTGGGAGACCCT
>JBBAAB010000100.1:0-5955 GCA_041658445.1 Thermoleophilia bacterium | reverse complement strand
GGTGATAATGGCGCCGGGAAGTCCAATCTTCTCGAAGCTGTTCAATACACCCTCTGCGGCGCATCCTTCAGGACCAGTCGCGATAGCGAGATGGTTGCGGCCGAGGCTGGTTTTTTCCGTACGGAAGCTGAGGTCGAGAACGGGTCGGTGTTCGTCCGCGCCGTAAGCCTGAAGCGGGGTGGCGGTGCAAGGGTCGATTCAGGCGGAGGTCCGAAATGGATCGAGCCGGGCTCGGTTCTTTGCTTCTCACCGGACGACCTGCAGCTCATTAAAGGCCCCCCCTCTGACAGGCGACGTTTTCTTGACGATGCCATATCCAAACGGAACCAGTCCTATCGCAGGCAAGTCATTGATTACCAGAAAACCCTCAGCCAGCGTAACAGCTTCTTACAGCGGGCCAGGGCGGGCCTTGTTCCGTTGGCGGACATCACTCCCTGGGACCGCCAGCTGGCCTCGCTTGCGTTGAGGATCTACGAAACACGCCACCTCCAGTGCCAGTCGCTTTCGCCGGAGTTCGAGAGCGCGCTCACCGAAATAACAGGCGGTGACGAAAAGGCTCACATTGAACTCATTTCACAGATTGAAGAAGCGACTGGCGCACCCGATCCTGAGGCGGCGCTTGTTGACAACTACAGGGAGAGGTGGTCATCTGATCTGGAGAGGCTTTCCACCGGGGTTGGGACTCATCGCGACGACATCGATTTTATCCTGGACGGTAGAAGCCTCAAGCCGTTCGGTTCCCAGGGTGAGCAACGGGCCGCTGTGCTGGCGCTGTTGCTGGCCGAAAGAAACCTTTCTTGGAGGGCAGGCGACAGGCGACCGCTGCTTCTGCTCGACGATGTCATGAGTGAGCTTGACCCGGACAGGCGGCGCCGGCTTATGGGGGCGCTGGGCATTAACGGAGGCTCGCCCGAAAAAGCGGAAGGGCAGGTGATCATCACGGCCGCGGACACGGGCCTCTTTTCCGCCGGGGAACTTGAGCGATCAAGGGTGATATATGTCAGCAGTGGGAGCTTTGTGGCGACGGGAGGCGGGAACAATGGCTAGAGAGAAGTCCATAGGCTCCATACTGCGCCGTGAGCAGAAGCGGCTCTGGAAGAGTTGCCCGGGTCTGGGTCTGCAATCACTTTGGGAACAGGTTGTCGGCCCCGATGTCGCCACAAATACCTCGGTCATCTCGATGCGCAAAGGTGTCATGACGGTGAGCTGTTCGTCGGGCGGTTGGGCTTGCGAGCTCAAACTGAAAGGCGCTGAGCTGGCGAAGCACATGAACGAGATGCGCCCCCCGGAAAAAGTGATGGAAATACGGTTTGTGCACGAGGCTCATAAAGGCCGAAAATCACGCAAATAGCGGGAACGTTTTCTTTTTTTTATTTGGGGTTGAACCCACCCTGTGATATACTCCTGGGAGTAATTTTTTAGGGTATTATCACCCTACACCGGAGGCCGCAGATTGAAGGAGCGCAGCCCTGTCTGAAGCGCTGTTTTCTCCACCTTTAATCGCTGTCCCCGTGTGCGGGGCCCCCGCTCCCCATTTGAGCTTTTTTATTGACAACGAGCGAATGGACTATGCCAAAATCTAGTTATGACTCAAAAGACATCACCGTTCTCGAAGGCCTTGAGGCGGTCCGGAAAAGACCGAGCATGTATATCGGCTCCACAAGCGCCCGCGGCCTGCACCACCTGGTCTACGAGGTAGTCGATAATTCGGTGGACGAAGCGATGGCCGGCGGTTTCTGCACCGAGATCAACGTCGTCATCAACCCGGACAACTCGATAACGGTTACAGACAACGGTCGCGGTATCCCGGTAGCGCCCCATCCCAAGTACAAAAAGCCCGCGGCGGAGATCGTCCTGACGGTGTTGCACGCGGGCGGAAAATTCGGCGGCGAGGGATACAAGGTCTCCGGAGGCCTGCACGGTGTAGGGCTGTCGGTCGTAAACGCCCTCTCGGAGCTGTTGACAGTGGAGATCAAGCGCGATGGATTCATCTGGACGCAGGCTTTTGAGCGCGGAGTGCCTACCGGTGACCTCAAGAAGGGGAGCACCACCAAAGACACCGGCACGTCGGTCACATTCATGGCCGACCTCGAAATATTCGAGGATATAGACTACAATTTTTTGACGCTGTCTCAACGTTTGCGCGAGATGGCTTTTCTCACGAAGGGTCTCAAGATCTCGCTCAAGGACGAACGGGGCGAGCCGCAGGAGGCCGTTTACCGCTACGAGAACGGCATCAAGGATTTCGTCGCACACATCAACAGCAACAAGGACCCCATTCACAAAAGCATCCTTTACCTGGAGAAAGAGGGCAAGCGGGGCGAGGTCGAGGTGGCGATGCAGTGGAACTCCGCTTACGTGGAGAGCATCTTCTCCTTCGCAAACAGTATCAATACACAAGAGGGCGGCACACATCTTTCCGGTTTCCGTGCGGCTCTTACCCGTGTCATAAATGACTATGCCCGCACGAAGGGTCTGCTAAAAGAGAAAGAGGAGGCGCTTTCGGGAGACGATGTGCGCGAGGGTCTATCGGCGGTCATCTCCGTCAAACTGCGCGATCCCCAGTTCGAGGGACAGACAAAAACAAAGCTGGGCAACTCCGAGATACGCGGTTTTGTCGAGAGCTCGGTGGGCGCCAAACTTTCGGAGTTCCTCGAGGAGCACCCCGGCGAGGCCAAACAGATCGTTACCAAGGCCGCCGCCGCCGCCCGTGCCCGCGCGGCTGCACGCAAGGCGCGAGACCTCACCCGGCGCAAGAGCGTCCTGGAGAACAGCGCCCTGCCCGGAAAGCTCGCAGATTGCTCGGTCAAGGATCCAGCGGCCTCCGAGATCTACCTGGTTGAGGGCGACAGCGCCGGCGGCTCGGCCAAACAGGCCCGCGATCGTGCTTTTCAGGCTATCCTGCCATTGCGTGGCAAGATCATAAATGTTGAGAAGGCGAGGCTCAACAATATCCTCGCCAACAAGGAAATCCAGGCAATGATAACCGCGCTGGGAACGGGCATAGCCGATGAGTTCGATATCACCGGCGCCCGCTACCACAAAGTCATTATCATGACCGATGCCGACGTCGACGGAGCGCACATTCGCACGCTCATCCTCACCTTTTTCTTCCGCTACATGAAGGAAATGATAGACGTGGGTTACGTATACATCGCCCAGCCGCCGTTGTTCCGTATCAAGCAGGGCGGCCAGGAGATTTATGTTGACAAGGAGAGCCAGCTCGAAGAGCTTCTGCTGCGCGACAAGCTGGAGCTGATCGCCGTGAACGGCGCCGGCAACGGCAAGGTGGGGGGCAAGATGACGTTGTCCCAGGCCAAGTACCAGCGCTTCCAGCGGCTCTTCAAGGAATATGATGGCTGGGACACCAAGCTGCGGGCGCTATATGGACACAGCGTGGTCGATTACATCCGCAGCCAGACGCTTTTAGAGAAGGACATCAAGGATTACGCTGCCCTCAGCAAGTTTTTAAAGACAAAAGAAGCGGCAGCGAAATTCGATAGGCTGGAAGTGACAGGGGAAGACAGGGCCGCGGGTACGATTTCTCTCAAAGTCACGGACAAGCGTACCGGCGTGGCGCACACAGTTGAGATCAAAACCGAGCTTCTTGCCAGCCGCGAGCTGGCCAGCATGCGCGATCTGTTCGCCAGGATGAAGGAACTTCTGGGCGAGCCGCCATTCCTGCTCACCATGGGAAAAAAGGAGCAACCGGCGGAAAGCTTCGACGAAATGACGACGGCGATTCTGTCTCTGGCCAAGGAAGGCATAAACCTGCAGCGGTTCAAGGGTCTCGGTGAAATGAACCCGGAGCAGTTGTGGGAGACGACCATGAACCCGGACACCCGCACACTGCTTCAGGTGACCCTGGAAGACGCGGCCGCGGCGGACGAAATTTTTACGACACTGATGGGCGACAAGGTGGAGCCGCGACGCGCGTTTATCGAGTCGAACGCGCGGCAGGTACGTTTTCTGGATATTTAAACAATCAGGGGACACCCAACTTAATTAATAAAGGATTGTGGAGGGCCACAATTCCGGGAACACCTGAAAGAGCTCATGGAAATATCTAAATATTCCAGCCGGTATGTGAATTATTTAAGATGTCACCAGCAAGACAAGACAGGACGCGACAAGGAGATTAACAGTTGGCGATAATCGATCTTGACGGACGCATAGAGCCGCGCGAGCTCGAAGAGGAGATGCGCACCTCCTATCTTGATTACTCGATGAGCGTAATCGTAGGTCGCGCGCTGCCCGACGTGCGTGATGGCCTCAAACCGGTTCACCGTCGCGTACTCTACGCCATGCAGCAGCTGGGGCTCGCCTACAACAAGCCTTACAAGAAGAGCGCCCGCATCGTCGGCGACGTGATCGGTAAATATCATCCCCATGGTGATTCTGCCGTCTACGACACCATGGTGCGACTGGTGCAGGATTTCTCGATGCGCTACCCGCTTATCGACGGCCAGGGCAACTTCGGCAGTGTCGATGGCGACAGCGCCGCCGCCTACAGATACACGGAGGCGCGTCTCTCGAAGCTTGCCATGGAGATGCTGCGCGACATCGACCAGGACACCGTCGACTTCACCCCGAACTTTGACGAGAGCACCGAAGAGCCGACGGTCATGCCCTCCCGATACCCCAACCTTCTGGTCAACGGCTCCAGCGGCATCGCGGTCGGTATGGCAACAAACATACCGCCACACAACCTGGGTGAGACTATCGACGCCTGCGTCGCAATGATCGACAACCCGGATATTTCCATAGACGGGCTGATGGAGCACGTGCCGGGACCGGACTTTCCCACAGGCGGTATCATCATGGGCAGGCGCGGCATCCGCGACGCCTATACCACCGGCCGTGGCCTGGTAAAGGTTAGGGCCAAGGCCCACTCGGAGCCAATCAAGGGGAAACGGGATGCCATCATCATCACCGAGCTGCCTTACCAGGTGAACAAGGCGACATTGATCGAGAAGATCGCCGAGTTGGTGCGGGAGCACAAGATACAGGAGATTTCCGACTTGCGCGACGAGTCCGACCGCAGTGGCATGCGCGTGGTCATCGAGCTCAAGCGTGACACCATCCCCAAGGTGGTGCTCAACAAGCTCTATAAACACACCGCCATGCAGTCGACCTTCGGCATCATCAACCTGGCGCTGGTGGACGGCGTGCCGCGCACCATGTCGCTGAGGGAGATGATGCGCTGTTATATCGCGCACCAGCGCGAGGTAATAATCCGCCGCACGCGCTTCGAGCTGGAAAAGGCCCAGAAGCGGGCGCACGTTCTTGAGGGCCTGCTGACAGCTCTCGAGAACCTGGACGCAGTGGTCAAGCTTATACGTGCATCGAAGGACGGGGAGGAAGCCCGCAACGGCCTCATCAAGAAATTCGAACTTTCCCTGATCCAGGCCCAGGCGATCCTGGACTTAAGACTGCAAAAGCTCACGGGTCTGGAGCGCAACAAGATCAAGGAAGAGCACAAGGACCTGATGGAGCGCATCGCGTGGCTCAAAGGTATTCTTGCGGACGAGGCCGAGGTCTACCGGCTCATCAAGGAAGAGCTGCTCGAGGTCAAGAGGATGTTCAACGACGAGCGCCGTACCCAGATAGCTCCAGGCGAGGATGAGTTCGACATCGAGGACCTCATAGCCGAGGAAGACATGGTCATCTCGATCACCAACAGTGGTTACATCAAGAGCCTGCCTCTCAACACTTACCGCAAGCAGCGCCGTGGCGGCGTCGGCGTCATCGGCATGGACGTCAAGGAAGAGGATTTCCTCGAGCATCTTTTCATCACCACCACGCACCACTACCTACTCTTCTTCACCAGCGTGGGCAAGGTCTACCGCCTGAAAGTGCACGAGATACCGCTTGGAAGCAGGACCTCGAAGGGGCGCGCGGTAGTCAACCTGTTGCCGCTGAGAAGCGGCGAGCGTATCAAGGCGGTCGTGGCCA
>JBBAAB010000099.1:0-6014 GCA_041658445.1 Thermoleophilia bacterium | reverse complement strand
ATTTCGCAGGAAGGGGTCCTCTCTAATCCCGTAAAAGACGCACGCATATCTCGTTTGCCACAAAGCGGCCCGCGCGCGTCAGATATATTCTACCACCTTCACTGACGAGGTATCCACGCGCCTTCAGCAGTGTTTCCTCGCCTGGATCAATCAGGCTGACGACTTCATCGCGTTTAAGGCCTGACTCCATCCGAAGCCCGAGAGCCAGTTTCTCGGTCGTTTTTTCCTTTTCGCCAAGGGGCTCCCGAAGCCGCGACCCCGTCTGACTGCCCTTTCCGCGAATGTAAATATCGATATCCTCCACGTTACGCCAGCGCTCCAGCCCAACTGTGCTCCAGGCTCCGGCGCCAACGCCCAGATAGTCTTCCCCCCGCCAGTATGACAAGTTATGACGGCATTCCTTCCCCGGAATCGCATAATTGCTGGTTTCATACCAGCGGTATCCTGCTGTCTCAAGCGCTCCGGATACGCTCCGGTAAAATTCCGGGCCATTCTCACGCGCATGCCCGAGTTGCTGTCCCCATTCAAGCGCATAAGCGCTGCCGTCCACGACTGAAAGCTCGTACCACGAGATATGTTCAGGTCTTAAAGACAGCGCCTGTCTGATATCGCTCTCCAGTTCCACCGCCTCCTGTCCCGGAATTGCGAAAATAAGATCGATCCCCACGTTTTCGAAACCGGATTCGCGCAAGGATTCCATCGCCTTGAAAATCGCCCCGGTCTCTCCGGTCCTGCCCAGGTTCTTTCTCAGCCGGGGATCAAAACTCTGAACGCCGAGAGAGACACGGTTCACACCGATACTCCTCAGCCGGTCAGCCAGCTCATGAGTCACCGTGGACGGATTTGCCTCGATCGTCACCTCCGCTCTCAAACGCAGGCTTCCCGCGAGCGCCGTCATGATTTTCTCCAGGAGTCCGGCTCCGATGAGCGTCGGTGTTCCCCCGCCAAGATATACGGTATCAAGGCTGCCGGGTCCCAAATTCAGGCATTCAAGCTCAGCCAGCAATGTCTCGACATACGCCGCCGCGCGGCCGATGCCCTCCGCGGTGGAATAAAAATCACAATAATCGCAGCGAACGGCGCAAAAAGGGATGTGGATGTAGAGATGTGAGGGCTGCATATCGGACGATGCCAGGCTGGTCTGTATTTTCCTACATATGTTATTATTGCACTTGGCTTGGCAATAAACGAAGCCTACCTCATACCCTTAATATATGACCTCAAATAATATGACCTCAAATAAAGACTCAGACGTTGTTGCCGCCCTTGCCGGGCTAGGCGAAGAGATTGCAGCGGGCAGTCTGACGTCGAGGGCCTTCAACGTTCACGGTGTCAAGACCAGGCTGGTAACGAACTCCGGGGAAGTGGCCCTGGCGATGGAGAATTTTTTCCGCGCCTTCAAGGGTTCAGCGGATGATGAGCCGGACATCGTCGTTAATCTGTTTGTGGTGGACGCGCTGGATGACAGGATGGCGCCCATACCGCCGGATGCCACGATGCTCTACGATTGGGGAATGGTGAAGGTGTATCATTCCGGTCACCTGCGCTATCAGAAAGTCGATGCTCGCGCCAGGATAGCCGCCGACGTGGAACGTCGCGTTTCAGTGGGATTCGCCGAAAAGGAGCTGTTACAGTCCGACTGGGTGATCTCCAATCTGTTTTTTTATCCCCTCTGGGGACAGCTATTGAAAGAATGTGGCCTGTTTCCACTTCACGCCGCCGGTCTGGTGAAGAAAGGCCGGGCATCACTGCTTCTCGGACGCAGCGGCAGCGGTAAATCGACGCTCTCCCTGCACCTTGTGCGTAACGGTTTCGGTATCTTAAGCGACGATACCGTCTTCCTGAAAGAAAGTGATGGAATCATTGAAGCGTTCTCGTTTCCAGAGGAAATTAACGTCAGCGAGCAAACAATTAAGTTAATTCCGGAGCTTTCACGGGTACAAAAGTTCACCGTGAACGAATTACGCAATAAGTCATCATTTTCCATTGAGGAAATATATCCGGATTGTGTTGTTGATTTTGCGACGCCGGCGGTTATGGTTTTTCCGCGGATTGCCGAGACTGAGACAACTGTGGCCGAGCCGATGTCGAGGACCGAGGCCCTGGCCCTGTCGATGCGATACGGGTTTTTTTTCCTCGACCCCTCGACGACGGGCCGTCACTTTGAGATATTATCCATACTGGCAAAGCAGACAAACTGCTATCGCCTGTATTCGGGCAGGGATCAGGAGGAACTCGAGCGGGTCGTAGCCGGCCTGCTGGAGAATGAGGAAATTGCCAACCAGTCATACGGCGAGAGGAAGGAATGATTTCGAAAGAACAATACCTTGTAAAGGACCATGAGGTGCTTTTTACTTCGATGGGAGAAGACGCCGTCCTGCTCCACGTGCAGCGGGGTGATTATTACAGCCTCAACAAGGTCGGTGCGCGTCTCTGGGTGCTGACCGATGGCAGCAAGACTATCGCCGACCTCGCCGGACTGATAACACAGGAGTTTGATATCTCACGGGAACAGGCCGAGGTAGACATAATCGAGCTGGCGCAACAGCTGGAAAAAGAGGGCCTGGTAAAAGCCGTTGAAAATCCTGAGAACACTCAAGCGCCTTAGGGATCCGCGCGACCTCTGGCTGTTTCTCCGGATTCTGACAATGTTACTACTGCTGCCGAGGAAGATTCGCAGGCTCAGTATGCCGGACATTCTGCATCAGGTCGACCCGGGAATTTCCACTGTTTCGCGTGACGATGTCTTGATGGAAAAAACCACCGGCTTTGTCGATTCCCTTCTTAAATATCGCGTCTTTCAGCGCTACGGTATTTGTCTTTTGCGTTCGCTGATCCTGTTTAAGTTTCTGCGCCTGCAGGGCTGGTCTGTTGAGATACACTTCGGAGTCCGAAAAACGGCCGCGGGTGAGGCGGATATCACCGGCCACAGCTGGCTTGTCCACGAAGACCAGCCTTTCCTCGAGCCTGAGAGCCAGAAACACGCTTTCGCCACAACCTATTCATACCCGGCATGACCGCTAAGGATTTCTTCCAGAACCGGGTTGTCGCGACAGCGCTGGTTGCCGTTTCCGGCTTTGCCAGCGGTGCGGTTCTTGTGCCTTCCGTCCTGGAATCAACCGGCACGCGAACCCTGGGAACCTATCTTCCCGCCGGCCTGTCCGGAAGCCTGGGCTATGTTCTTTTCTGGCTGACTGCCTCCATCTTCCTCTCAATGCATTACAGGGAGGAATACGGGACTGTCATTCAGCGTTCAGGAGCGATTTTTGCCGCAGGCCTTTTGCCGCTTATTTCCTACTTCCCTTATTTTCTATACCGCTCCAATTTAAGCGGAGACTCCATAACACTTCCTCCACTGGGAACACGCCTGTCGGCGATCCTTCTTGTTATCTGGTCAATGCTGCTGCTCTCGCTGTTGCTCCGCATGATCCTTGGACCTCAGGAAAGCAGACTGCTCTCGCGCCTGACCCGCAGGCCTGGTTGGACTCTTGCGATCATCATGGCTGCATGGCTCGTGATATTTTTTGCCCTGGATGTAATAAAGCTGCGGTACATGCAGGTCAACGAGATCAACAGCGCAGTTTACCGCGAGGCCATGGTCAATACGTTCGACGAGCGTGGCTTTATGTGGAGCAACCTTCTTTACAGCAACGGAGCTTCTTTATTCGGTGTTCATATAAACCCGATCTTCCAGGTCATCCTCCCGATTTTCCTTATCTGGCCCGACTATCGCTGGCTCCTGTTAATAAGCGATATAGCCCTTGTATTGAGCGCATGGCCGGCGTACCTGATCGCCCGGCGCCGCTTCTTCCCGGCGCTCAGCCTGCTGCTGGCGGCAATGGTGCTCTTCAACCCGATAATGACCGCCCAGCCGGGATTCTCCGACTTCTCGGAGGTCCGCTTCATCCCGCTGCTGTTCCTCACCGCTTTTTACCTGTTTGAAAAAAAGCGTTTCTGGCTTTTCGCTGCGACATCGCTGTTGCTGATGATGGTCAGGGAGGACATGGGACTGCTCGCGGCCATGTTTGGAATCTTCGCCCTGACCCAGCGCCGCTCCCTGAAATGGATCATTGCGCCGCTGGCTTGGGGGTTTGGGTGGTTCTGGGTCATGGGGGCCGTGGTGCTGCCGCGCCTGGGGCCCAGCGATGTCGCCGTCAGGGCGTCGATGCGTTATGGAAACCTCGGCTCCAGCGGCAGCGAAATAATCAGAACGATTTTCTTCAGGCCCTGGGTAGCGCTGCAGGCTGCCGTCTCGACTCCGTCCCATATCGGAGTCCTTTACGGCATCGTGCTGATCTCGGGGGCAGGCACGGCGTTCCTGTCATGGGCCGCGGTTTTTACTCTCCCGGTACTCGCCGAACTCCTGCTTCAGGAAAGAACCACCTTCGTAAGTTTCATGGCCGTCCCGCTGGTGCCCACGATGGCCGTGGCCTTTTTCATTGGGCTCAGTAAAATCGACCGCATCGGCCAGCATCGCTACGGCAGGGCTGCCGGAAGGACGGCATCGATAGCGGCAGTGTTCTTCTTCTTCCTCGCCTGTTCGGCATTCCATACCTGGTTCAATCCGGATCTTTACAAGCCTCGTTACAACTACGACGCGGCGCTGGAGGCATTCAACCAGGTTCCCGAAGACGCGGCGCTCATGATGCCCGAGTTCATGCTCGCCTATGGACGACCCGATCAGACGGTCCGCGGTTTCAGGCAGGTTAAATACCAGAACGACCTTGAAGGGCGGTTCATCCTGAAGGAAGATTATGTGATCCTCGACCGGCGCAAGCCCGCCAGGGTCGGCGGCGACGCCTATTACTACGATGGCATCGACCAGGTCGCCGCGATAGTTTCGGAGTCAACCGATTTCCAGAAGGTCCTTGGCCGTGATGATATCGAACTCTATGTCAGAAAAGGCATCGAACCTTCAGGGAAGAACTAGGAGTCATGGCCATTCAACATCTTCCCTATACCCATCCGGATGTCATTTCCAGATTCGAGAATAAAACCGCTTACGCGACCATTTTAAGAGCGGTAAAAAAACATCTTAAGCCGGGCGCAAGCGTCCTTGATGTCGGCTCAGGCAGGGGCGAGCTGATGAAACTGCTCGCGGACAACGGCTATTCTGTCAGCGGCTGTGACCTGGACGATGAATGCCTGAGGCTTTCCCGGCGCTTTGGCTCCGCCAGCAGGGTGGATATCGAAAATATCTCCGCCGAAACCTTTGACCGGCAATTTGACTGCATCATCATGTCCCACGTGCTTGAGCACCTCGAGAATCCCAGGGAAATTCTGGGGCGGCTGGCTGCTTTCTCCAAAGGGCTGATGGTACTTGCAGTGCCCAATCCGCACTATATGCATTTCGTGGCCAGATCATTGGCCAGAACGGAAATCGACTACGTGAACGTAAGGCATCTCTACAGCTGGGACTGGTACCATTTCAGGACTTTCATCGAGCTGGGATGCGGCATGCGGATACTGGAATTCTTCCACGATTCCGTTGCCCTGCCGGTGCCGGTGCCGATCCGGCGCTGGCTTTATGACAAGAGTTTGCTCGGTCCGATAGAGGACCGGTTTCTCAAGGCACTGTTCCCGCGCTTTTGCAGGTCCATCACGGCCGCCGTCCAGGTCCGTCCCGGCCAGGCAGGGTTGCGTTAACGGTCAAGGCCTCTCGAGAGATTCCAGATAGGAATCAAAACGGTCGACAAAGTGACTCCAGTCATAAATCTGAACGTGTGAGACGCCGGCTTCGCCTAGCCTGCGCGTGAGCTCCGGGTCTCCGGCCAGCCGGGCCATTGCCTCGACGAATGCATCAGGTTCGGGATCGACGAGATACCCGGTGACCCCGTCAACCACACTTTCCTTCGGCCCGCCCTGATTAACGGCGATAACCGGCTTGCCGAACCCCATTGCCTCCAGCACGGTCATGCCCCAATCCTCGTTGAGGCTGGGAAACAGCAGGCAATAACTCGACCGGTATGTTTCCAGAAGCTCTTCCTCAGTCGGGTCGCGCCTGAAGATCACAT
>JBBAAB010000098.1:0-6022 GCA_041658445.1 Thermoleophilia bacterium | reverse complement strand
GCCGTTTTTGTGATGCGCTCCAGGATTTCCTTCTGGCGCTCGGGCTCCGCTTCCGGGTTCAGCAGAAGCATTATTTCGTAATTGCTCGTGGTTCTCACCTCCTTCGGTCTGGGCGGCCCCATGCGTCAGGCATGGAGCAGGAGTGGAAGATATTCTTCTGTTTGAGGAAGTGAAGAGTATAACAGAAGCGCTGGATGGAATGAATCCGGAGGAGGAGTTCTGCAAAGGAGGCAAGAAAAGAGGTGGAAATCTTCGAGACGGGTACACTTACATAAATTTGATTTAATAATATTTAATCGCTATGATTAATAATGATTCTAAAGGAGGTTTGATGTCTTATGGATACTAAAGTTCTTACGGCACATGTACCGTTGCCCCTGGCTGAAAAGGTCGATCGGATGGCCGCCCGCCTGGAGCGTTCACGTGGCTGGATAGTTAAGCAGGCTCTTGCGGCATGGATCGACCAGGAAGAGGAACGCAGGCGGCTGACGCTGGAAGCGCTGGCGGATGTCGATGCCGGCCAGGTCATCGATCACCAGGCCGTGCAGGCATGGGCTGAAAGTCTCGGCACCGATGAACCGCTGCCGGCGCCGCGTTGATGGAAGTAAAATGGACCGCAAGAGCTCTGTCGGATCTGGTGCGGCTTTATGAGTTTCTGACTTCCGTGGATCGGCAGGCCGCCGCACATACCGTACAAGCACTTGCCGCAACACCGCGCAGCCTGCTTGCTCATCCGCGAATCGGTGAAAAGCTGGAAGAATTCGAACCGCGCGAGGTGCGTCGCATCCTGGTTGGGCATTATGAAATGCGTTACGAAATCCGGGAGTCAGTTATCTATGTGCTGCGGTTATGGCACACGAGGGAAGACCGGTAGCGCCTGGTATTTGGGCTTGCCTCGTCTGGATGCTGAAATTTTATCGAATGTCACCTGGCTCCAACCGTCGTACCCCATCCAGTTTGTCAAAGTCCCTATCGTAGCTTAGAAGCGTTCCGCCCTCCTGCTCGGCCATTGCCGCCGCGAAACAGTCGGCAAAATCTATTTTTGATTCAGAATAAAGTTCTACTGCCCGGGCAAAAGCACCCGCGTCGGCAACTGCAAGATTGGGTGTGTTTAAGATCATTTCCAGTTTGGCTGCTATTTCGCCGCGCTGCAGCCTGTAATATGACTCCAGCACCCAGACCACTTCGGCCAATATCAGGGGATGTGTTTCGAGATGTAACTCGCCGTCGATAGCTTTTTGTACCAGCCGGCGGCATGCCTCAGCCTTGCGCCTGTCGTCACCGGTGAGAAACCGCAGGAATATGTTGGCATCGAGAAAGTATTTTTTCTTCATCATCCCATCGCTGCCAATCTATTTCTTTGCTGATATCCTGGCTGCGCGTTTCCCGCGTGCCTGCCGCCGCACCCGGGAAAAGTCTTCCGGGCGCTGTTTTGGTTTTACAGAGGCATAGGCGTCCAGGAGGGTTCCTTTTACCGGCCTTACCACGATGCGGTCGCCTTCAATGCTGTAAACCAGGCCGTCGCCCGCCTTCAGGCCCATCTGTTTTCTGATTTGATTCGGAATAGTCGTTTGCCCCTTGCTAGTAAGAGTCGATTTCATTACCATTGCCCAGCTCCTTACTAATTATTGAAGCATTACATAGATAATAACGTAATGCCATGTTCGGAAGCAAGGGTTTGGAAGATTATTTTACTTTGCATTATTACATCTATAATGTAAGAAAGCATTGTAATGTTACATCAGTAATGTAATAATGTACTAATTATTTTATACCGTTGCGATCAAGGCGGGGGAAATGGCTGATAAATACTTACACAGGCTCCTTCAGGTTCCCGAGCGCTCCTTTTTCCTGTTTGGTCCACGGGGAACAGGGAAAAGCACCTGGCTGAGGAAGGAACTACCAGACGCGGTTTTCATCGATCTGCTGGACTCCACCATGCATCTGGAGCTCTCTTATGCTCCGGCTCGGCTCGAAGCGTTGGTTGGCGACAAGCCACGGGGTTCCTGGGTCGTACTCGATGAAGTCCAGAAAGAACCGGCCCTGCTCGATGAGGTCCACCGGCTAATGGAGAGCAAGGGCTGGCGTTTCGCTCTTTGCGGCTCCTCGGCACGGAAAATACGCCGGGGCGGCGTCAATCTTTTGGGCGGGCGGGCGCTGACCAGGGAATTGAGCGCCTTTTCCTGCCGGGAGCTGGGTAAGCTCTGCGACATCGATTTTTCGATGGAATGGGGCTTCCTGCCGCTGGTCCAGTTCGACCGGCAAAATGCGGCTGATCTCCTGAACTCGTATGTGAGCACGTACATCAGGGAGGAGATCAAGGAAGAGAGTGTTGTGAGAAAGCTCGCCCCTTTCCTGAGGTTCCTCAACATAGCCGGCCAGTTGAACGCACAGCAGATAAATGCCAGCAATGTGGCGCGTGAGGCCATGGTCGGCCGTAGCACCGTTGATTCTTACTTCTCCATATTGATCGATACGCTGCTTGGCGACTTTCTGACCGCTTACCGGCCTGGGGCCAAGGTTCGCGAATCCGCCCATGCCAAGTTCTACTGGTTTGACCCGGGAGTGGCACGGGCAGCCGCCGGCCTTTTATTCGAACCGGTCGACAGGCTCTGGCTGGGAGGCGCCCTGGAGACGGTCATCCTGCATGAAATGAAAGTCTACAACCATACGAGCAACCTCAACCGGTTGATCTCCTTTTACCGGAGCGCCGGTGGTTCCGAGATCGACTTCGTCGTTGAAACGAAAAAGAGACGGCCCGATTCCAAAGCGCGGATCGTCTGCATAGAGGTCAAGCTGGCGGAAAGATGGGACCGGAGATGGGAGCGGCCCATGCGCTCGCTCGCGGAACAGGGAAAGGTTAGCGTGGAGAAGATGTTCGGCGTTTACACCGGGAAGAAGTCCTACCACTTCGACGGTGTTGATGTTTTGCCGGTGGGACGGTTCCTGGAGCGGCTTTATAAGGGCGAAGTTTTTTAGTAGTACGTGCCCCGGCCACCTTCTCACTGATGCACATACACACTTGTCCAACACGTTTTAGAAAGGCGATCGAGTTGGGATGCACGCTTGCAAATTTGCTTTTGTAATGCATAATTGCAAGAATAACCTGTTCGCCGCCGAGTACCTTAACTGCCGGTGAGACAATATTGGCTAAAGAAAAATACATAAAGAGATCGCTGGAGCCCGTAATAAAAAGGGCTGCCCGGGAATTTCCCGTGGTTGTACTCACGGGGCCGCGTCAGTCGGGCAAAACAACGCTGCTTAAGCACCTTTTCCCCGGTGATTACAGTTACGTCTCCCTGGAGCCGCCCGATGTCCGCATGGCGGCCAGCTCCGATCCTCGCGGCTTTATTGAGTTGAACAGCCCACCCGTGATTTTCGATGAGATACAGTATGCGCCGGAATTGCTTCCCTACATCAAGGAAAGAGTCGACAGTGAGCGCGACATTTCCGGCCAATACCTGCTTACCGGCTCGCAGAACCTTCTGCTGGTCGAGCGGGTAACGGAATCGCTGGCCGGGCGAGCAGCCATGCTCAGGCTGATGCCGCTTACCCGAAGGGAAATGGCGAACGACCCGGGAGCTCTGTTCCCCTGGGAAAAGAAACGCAAAAGCGCTCCGGAAAAACCCCTCGCTTACATGGATCTGTGGAAAAGCCTCCTTAGGGGCGGTTACCCGGAACTGATCGCACACCCGAGGCGCGATCACTCGCTCTGGCAGGCAAGTTACGTTCAGACCTATCTCGAACGCGACGTCCGCAGCCTGCGCCAGGTAGGCGATCTGACGCAGTTTCAAAACTTCCTGAGAGCGCTCGCCGCCAGGAGCGCACAGCTTCTCAGTATTTCAGAGCTGGCCCGTGATCTCGGGGTCGCCGTGAATACTGTCAAGGCGTGGCTTTCCGTTCTGGAGGCCACGTATCAGGTCATTATTCTCAGGCCTTATTTCGCCAACTTCGGCAAGAGGCTGGTTAAGACTCCGAAGGTCTATTTCGTCGATACCGGGATTTTATGCTACCTCGCCGGCCTGAAGGATCCGGCGCACGCGGCATCCGGCCCCCTGGGCGGAGCCATAATGGAGACCGCGGTGCTATCGGAAGTATTCAAGACCCTGATCCATCGGGGCGTTGAGCCCAGAATTCATTTTTGGCGGACCTCAGCAGGCCAGGAGATCGACTTGCTTGTTGAATATGAGGGAAGGCTGGTTCCTCTCGAAGTAAAGCTTTCCGCCACCCCCCAACCCGCCATGGCAACTCCAATAAAGGCGTTCCGCAAAGATTTCGGGGAGAAGTTGTCGGCCCCGGGTTATGTGATACACCCAGGGGATATCAGCCTCCCTCTGGGCCCGGACGCGCTGGCGCTGCCGTTTGCGGAACTTTAGCCGCGTTCACTCAGGATAGCCGGCCGGCTAGAAGGAAACAACCTTGTCGCTTTCCCTGACCCATCCCGCCAGTTGCATCATGGTCCCCTCGCTGATGCCTTCGATCAGATCTTCCCGTGTCATGCTGCAGGCCTCCAGGCATATTCCGCAGGCTTTGACCTGGGCACCTTCCTCAAGGATGCGGACAATGATCTCCTCGAGGTTGGGGTAACCTTCCGGCGGTTTCTGGTTCTGCCGGCCGCCGTCTACGCCGCCCTCCATCAGAAAAACATTCACGTCCATGTCCACCAGGCAGGCTTCCGCGAGCCTGAGGCCGTTCCAGGCAAGGTCCCGTCCCTCGTAAGGCCTTTCGTTGATTACAATCGTGACTGATGACATTTGAAACCTCCGTTTATAGTGAATCAATTAATAGAGCCATTCGACTTTCATGTCTACTTACTTTTTATCTTAGACAAATACGGCTGTTTGCTCACCTCAGGCCAAATGTCCGGATAATGGCGGGAAGGTAGACAAGCGTGAGCACGGCGCTGACCATGACGATCGACATGATGAAAAACCCTACCGTTATGTAAGGAGTGAGTGCCGCGAACACCATCACCGAAAACGTCGCTGAGAACAGAATGGCGTTGCGTATGATGCCTTTGCCGGGACGGGAGATGGTCCACAGGAGGGCCTGCTCGATATCAGGGTCGGTCTCAAGTCGCTGGCGGTAACGTCTGACAAAATGTATGGCGAAATCGACAGCCAGACCCAGCGAAAGCGTCGAGAGAACCGCGATAGGCATGTCAAAATCCTTGCCGATGAACCCGAGCGCCCCGAAGATGATCAGGATGGTAAAAAGAAGCGGCATGAAGCTGACCGCCGCCCACTTGAGAGAACGGAATACGATGACCAGAACCAGGAGTATCATGGCGGCCCCGATGATGAACACGCGGATCATGTCCCCCAGGACTTCGTCATTCCACACCTTGTTGAAGTAGCCGATGCCGGCGGGCCTGAAGGTGATGCCCGCGGGCGCCGGGTTGGCGGCGATGTAGGCGTCCGTTTTTTCCAGGACGTCATCCATGGCCGAGGCGTCCCAGGTCTTCAGCTGAACCTGGATGTTGGCCTTTTCACGGTTCTTTTCCAGGTCTGATGGCTTCGCCGCCGCGGCCAGCAACTGCGATACCTGCTCGGGGGAATCAGGAACGAAAAAGGCTGAAGGGTTGTTCCCGTTCATCATCATGTTTGCCATCTTCACCGAGTCGGCGACCGAATAGGTGTTACCGACTATCGGCAGTGTCATCAGCTCCGCCTGCAGCCCTTCGATATACCTGATGGAAGCCGGCGAGGCCAGCGACCCTGGGCCGTTACCCTCGGCCACCATGTAGGCGAGAGAGGAACCACCCAGGTTGTCGTTGATCACCCTGTCCGCGACCCTGATGTCGCTGCCGCTCTTGAACCAGGCGACCATGTTGTTGTTAACGCGGATTTTAGTGATTCCCCATATGGAAAGAGCAATCAGTACGAGGCCCACAACCAGCACGACATGCCGTCTCCGCAAGGTTAGACCGCCGGCCCGGCGCAGGAAAGCGGACACCCTGTTTCTCTCCGGCGACTCCCTGCGGGCAGCCCGGCGCAGTGCGCCTTCGCCCATGAGAACCATG
>JBBAAB010000097.1:0-6030 GCA_041658445.1 Thermoleophilia bacterium | reverse complement strand
GGCGGTGTTGATCAACGGAGTGGTACCAAGCACCGGACACGGCGCCACTACGGCGTTAAATTCAAACCGCTTGGTTACGCCGGTAGCGAGGTTGAAGTTGTTAATGCCAGCCGCAAAGAAGGCGTCATCATTAGCAACCGGTGTTGGACTGATATGTGGGTCAATCACGAGCGAGTTATCAACATAGGTAACATACTGGGGTAACACGTCGCGGATTGAGTTTACTGTCAGAGACTGGTTACCGGTATTAACTACATCGATGCGGTAACGCAGGGTCGCACCCTCATGCACCACCGTGTTACTCTGCTCAACCCAGGCACCCGAGGTTGGGTCCTGCACTAACTTGGATATAATAAACGCCGCATTTGCGTTGACCAATAGGGTGGCGTTGTCTTGATCCTCTAAACCTTCTGAACTGTAGACCTGTGACTGGTTGACCAAATTCTGAGCACCGTTTGGTATGCCAGTGGCATTAACCGTCACGCGGAACTTAATATCATATCCATTGATGTTTCCCGGAGCCACGTTAGCTAACGTTAGGCTGCCATTGGTGGTAAACATACCGGCCGGATCAACTACCACGAAGGCGGACACTGGCTCACTCGCCTTCTTCATCAACACATCACCCGTTCGGGTAACATGCGCCGGAAGCAGGTCGCGAATCATGGCGTTCACCGTCTGGTTACCAGTGTTGATAACGCGGATAGTGTACTCCGCCGTGTCTCCTGGACTGGCCGCCACCGCGATTTCGTCTTGGCGCTGGCTGTTGGTGGTAATATTTTGCACCTCTTTGGTGATATCAAATGAGATAACCGGATTTGGCTGACGCACAACCTTAACCAACACGTCGTTCGTGATCTGGCTAATGTCGGTACCGTTGTCTTTACCCCGAGCCGCAGCGCGGTTAGTAAGGGTGGTGGTACCAACTGGAAACGCGCTCTCACCTGCTAAGGTAGTCTGAAATACCAGGTGAACGGCCCGGTTAGCTAGCGCTGGCATGTCAGAGAAGTACCAGGCGATCGTCTGCCCGTTAATTAAGACATTCTGGCCATCCTTCATTAGATACGTTACGTCGTCACCGGCATCATTACGTGTGACAAAGTATGACGAGTTGGGTTTGTAGGTCATACCAGTTGGTAACACGTCGGCAATATAAGGCTGGGTCAGAACTGATCCAGACTGACCGGTGTTGCTGAAGAAGATTTTGTAGTCGATTACATTACCAGGTGTAGTTGTGACCTCATCCCGGTGCCACACACCAGCGGAGCTGGCCAGAGCAACGTCTTTATAGGTAGTAATCGCGGCATGTTTAACGGTGCTCGCTGTAGCGGTAAAGGTAATTAACCGCATGTACTGCCAGCAGTTTTGCATGTCACCCAGGGCTAAACCGGTTGAGGTAAAGAGGTCACCGGTATTAGGAACGTTTAACTGCGTAAAGTTACGATCATAAACCCGCACCGAGTTAGGAACAACTGATAAGGTACCGGCGGTTGGCAGATTAACAGTAACGTTACTCGAAATTGCTGTAGCGTTGGTGGCGGTAATCCGACCGGTCACAGACTGCGAAGTGCCCGATGTCGTTGGTACCGTAACGTATGCTCGGGTGTTGGCTGCCACACTATCGGTAGTTGAAGAGTTATGCACCCACACTAAGAACTGCGCGGTCTGACCGTCGTTTAGGGTGAGAGGACCAGCGGTGAAATCAGCGGTTGAGCCGTTTGGACGAACCGTTAATACCGGCTTGTCCTGTGGAAGTGAGTTAAATACGGGCGATCCTGCCAGGGCTTGCTGTACCGGAGCTGAGGTGCCGATAGCCACTCCTAACGCCAAAACACCGACGACGGCCGGTTTGATAAACTGCTTAACTTTGCGCACCAGGTTCGATAGAAGTTGCATAGGAGTTTTTATTAACTTGCGGCAAACATACCGCCTATTACTAATTTTGTCAATAGCAGAGCTAAAACCCTGATAGTAGATGGCAAAATATTGTCAGCTACTTTAGGGGGCCGAGGGCCCGGCGCGTAGGATGCGCCAGGCACTCGGCAAGGCCCGGTCTTCAGCCCGGAGGCAGAAGACCTGTAGTATCCGGGGGCAGGTTCGGGATCTGCACCGGCACCGTGGAGTTGTCCGGGTTCGGTGTCGACGGCGGCTGGGTGTTGGTTCCCACCTCACCCTCCGAACCGGGTCCCGTCACGGGCGGGGGCCCGGGCGCATCCGGTTCCAGCGGAACCGGCACCGTCGGGGGTGGGGGCGGGTTCACCCCAGGAGGCAGAGTTCCCGGGTTGGGCTCACCTCCCGGCGGGCAGGGCACGTCGTCGTCGGGGGGCGGGTTGGTCTGGGCTGGAGCCGCAGGCGCGTGGCTGGGCATCAGGATAATGCCACCCGTCACCAGCACCTCGAACGTTGGTGCGGTCCAGCCGGCCCGGAGCATCGGGGTCGGGGAGGTGCCCCGCGGACCCGTCAGAACCGGTGATGCGCACACCACCCTCTCCTGACAGGTAACTCGGTCGCGGTACTCGACCCGTTCGGGGCCGGGCACTTCAACCGGGACCTTGACCATGACCTCGCGGTCACGATACTCCGTGACGTACACGGGTACCTCGATCGGGACCTCACGGACGCGTTCGGGTCCGGGGACCTCCACGGGCACGTATTCAGTCCGCACCCGCTCGGGACCAGGGGTCTCGACGCGCCGTTCCACCTCCACCCGCTCCGGCTTGGCGTCCAGCAACAGGCTGACGTTGCCGCAGTCCTTCCAGATCACAAAGGACATCATGCGGCCGTCCGGACGCTTCACCGGAATGACCCAACCAGACCAGGAACCGGCCCGGTTGAACACCACCCGACCCTGGCAGACTGTGAGCCGACCGCCGCTTCCCCGGAAGGTCATCCCGAAGATGTGCGCGGTCAGCCGGTGAAGCATGGGCAGGTAGGGCCCGCCGCCCGGACCACCGGCATCGAACCGTTCCAGGGCAGCACCCATCTCTTCGGGTGACTTTGCCTTGAGCACGGCGTCGGCGAGCCAGTAGACCATCCAGCGGTACTCCTGGATGCTCTCAGGGGTCTGCCCATCCAGCCACCTTCCCCAAAGGGCGAGCAGCTGGTTCTGGACAATCCCCCGCCGGAACATCTCCTGCACCGTCCGCCAGTCTGGGAGTCCACCCGGCACAATCGGGTTGGACGATAGACTGACCTCGGTCAGGTCACGGTGGGTCACCCCACCTTCGTTTGCCAGCACCGCACCGGGCCAGATGGCCAGCAGCGCGGCGGTCAGTGCGATCAGCTTGACGCGCAAAGCGCGCCTCCCTTCTGCGCCCGGTAGGCGCGGCCTCTACCTATCTATCTAACTACAGGTTGTTCGTCCGACTCGGCTCTCTCACTCATTGAGTGCGAAAGCTGAGGGGACGGGTCAGCTGCGGGTGCAGCTGACCGTCGTGGAACCCTCCTTTGGTTCCTTCCCCTTTGATCACTACGGTGCGCCGATGGTCGGCACCCCCGACGTGGGTGACACCGGCGCAGGAACGGGCACGGTGGGCGCTGGTTGCGCTGGCGGCGTGGCCGATCGGCGGCGCTCTTCTGCCTCCCGTTCACCGGGCGACATGGAGCACATCCGCACCACCAGCTCTGTCGGTCGCGGGAGACCGAACGACAGCAGATCACCGCCGTCCACGTACCTCCAGATCAACGGGTCGCCGTTAGCCCCCGCCTGGGACGTGCCCAAGACGAGGAAGTTGGCGATCGTGACCACCTGTGGCCCGTCGGGACCGAGCGCCTTCCGCTGAATCGCCGGAGCCAACCCGATAATCCCGTGCGGGACCTCGAAGTTGACCTCGGCGCCGGTGTAGACGGTGCGGGTGATCACCACGCACCGCAGACCAACCAGCGCTGCCCGGATCGCCGGGCTCCAGTGGGACGGAATCGACGGCTCGGACCCCTTTGGCAGGAGCGTGTAGCGCTGCCCCGGCACGCCCTGCGGCGTCACCGCCAGCTGCGTGTCGGACAACACTAGCTCTTCAGGGATAAACCAGTACAGGCAAGTCCCCTTCGGGATCACGTACCTGGCTAGGCTGCCGTCCGCTTCCTCATAGCGGACCCTGATTCGCGACATCGCCCCGTCGCGGACCTGCTGGCTACGACGACGAGCTCGCGCGACTCGTGCGGGGTCGAGGCCACTCGGGACGAATCCCGTGACCTCTTCCTCGTACCAATCTTCGAGCTCCGCCCGCATCTCGTCTTCCGGCCGGTGGAAGTCCCGGTCGCCGCACGGGTCCCACCTTGCGGTGTTTTGGCACAGCAGGGTGAAGCCCGCCGACTCCGTCACGTCGCGGTGGGTCACCGCACGGAAGACCAGCAGCACACGGTACTCCCGCCGTTCTCCGTTGCGGATCACAAACACCGCTTCGAAGTCGATCGGGGGCAGAACGAGCCGGTCGAAGTTGGCCCCGGCCGACGCCATCTCCACCGCCATGATCCGGTACACCGCCGCCAATTCCTTGGCGTCGATGATCCAGCAGCGGCCTTGCGGCAACCACTTGCCCACCGGATGGCCGTTGGCCAGCAGCACGGCTGATTTGATGTCGAGCCCCGCCGCCACCACCGGTAGCTGCACCCGCAGAGTGTTAAACCCCCAGGTGATCAGCGCTGGTACCGTTGCCCGGTTCTCGGCCAACACCGATCCGGTCTCGACGGTGACCGTCATGACGACGCCACCAATCTCGA
The DNA here is from genome assembly GCA_041658445.1 of Thermoleophilia bacterium. Lineage (GTDB taxonomy): Bacteria > Actinomycetota > Thermoleophilia > BMS3ABIN01 > BMS3ABIN01 > JBAZWE01. Next base: position 1,311 of record JBBAAB010000097.1, on the reverse strand, counting down.
CCTTCACACGGTTGGCCTCCATCGACAGCAGCTGGCCTCCGAAGGCCGCTGCAATGTCGACACCGGGTAGAATTCCTCCAGCCCTTGCGGGCACCGCCGCCCCGATGGTCAGGGCGACGAGGAGGAGGGTACGCGTTTTGTTCATACGGACGCTCAGGTGCATCGTCGTTCTCCTTCCCGCCCCTACTATCCGTGGGGCAGCCTCTATTCACCTGCGGCTGCGGCCAAATACCGTTGTATTTCGCCCCAGCACGTAGATGGTTGTCTGTAATTGGCGTACCATCCAATCACTATTTTGTCAATCCTATAGGGTTAATCCAGCTATTCTACAGGTTTTGCCTCCTCGATTGGCGGCACATTTGACAGATCAATGTTCGGCGTGCTCACTGACGGACCCTCGATCGTCTTCGGCACTACCGGCGTCACTGTAACGGGCAGTGCAGGTGCTTCTAATGGCTTAGGCGCATCAAGCTGTGGAACGTTATCATGCTGGACGACCGGAGTGTCACTAATCGACTCAATATGCTGACGTACCTGCTCTAAAGGCACAGTTGGGGCCGGCAGAGCGTCAACCGTGTCAGTTGTGTTGGGCGTCTGCTCCAAAACTGCTACCGGTTCAGCTGGCTGATCGATATGCGCTACATCAGCTGACGTCTTTGGCGTCTCAAGATTTACCACCGCTTCTGTCTTATCGGGAATTGCCTGTACACCAGAGCTAGGGGTCTCGGATCTGATCGTTGCCACCGACTCTTGAGGAGTCTGAGGCACCTCACCGGTAGGTTTAGGAGAAGGGGTCGTATCAACCACCTCAGCCGCGGCACCAGCCGCTCGGTGAACTGCTAAATCGGCTGCATTGATCGACTCACCTTTAATCTTGGCCCACTCTGCAAGTGCTGCCCGAATACGATCAAGACGGCTGGCACCAGCTGGTAGTGGTAGCTTGTCCAGATCAATAGTATGTCCGTTAAAGTTAAAAGTACGGTGACCTTTAATAACAAGTTCGTCAATTAACCGCTGCTGCTCTGAAAAGAGTTGATGTGCGGTTTGAGAACCATGTGACGTCCAGCGAAGCTCACGCAGTCGCTCAATATCGTTGATCTTAAACTCGTGTCCTAAAATCGTCATCGCTTCATGATCAAGGTGGACCCGCTGCAGTTCGGTCAACGCCTCTGTGACAGTCGGGTCTAATCTAACACCAGACACGGGAACAGCCGCGCTGTCGAGTGAGGCAATCCGTTCACGCACTTGGGTGCCTACTGATTGCAGAGTACTAAAATCAAGCCTTCCTGATTGATCGAAGGATACACCATG
>JBBAAB010000096.1:0-6034 GCA_041658445.1 Thermoleophilia bacterium | reverse complement strand
AGAGAGAAGCCCTCGGTATCCACGAGGAAAAAGAACGCGTCCTGCTTGACATGGCCGCCCGGCGAGAGTTGTAGGAGGAGAGTATGAGCAAACTAATAGCAACATCTGTAATCGCCGGGGCCCATCAGTTCGTCTCCGAGGCTGAGGATGCCCTGGAGAAGGCGATTGATACGGCTGGTCCCGAAGCTGCAATCGAACTTCCGAACACCGGTTTCTATCTGCCGGTCATCTATGGACTCACCGGAATCAAGGTCGAGAAGGTGAAAGACATGGAGCAGGTGCTTGCGCATGCGCGCGACCTGCTGCCGGATGCTCCGGCCGAAAGGCTCTGGACACCATATCTGGGCACTACGCTTGATGCCGGCGTCGCTTCCCTGTTCTCCTGTGAGATCATCGAATCTCTGCGTTACGTGCTGCAGTCCGGGTTTTACACTGAGACTGACGCGCCAACCGACGACAACCTCTGGCTGGGCGCGGCGGACGACGTCATCATGCGCGAGCGCGGTGTCGAGTTCGTCGACGGCACCGCACCCGGATTCGCCGCCATCACCGGCGCGGCTCCGGATGTCGAGACCGCCGTCATGATTGCCCAGCAGCTGAAAGAGAAGATGCTCTATGTGTTTATCGCCGGCAAGAACCAGGTGACCGGTGAGAGCTTCGCCGAACAGCTGGTCGAGGGTGGAGTGGAGTTGGGATGGAACACCCGCCTGGTGCCCTTCAGTCCCTATATCTCCGGACATATATTCTCACTCGGTTTCGCAACTCGCGCGGCGCTCGCTTTCGGCGGCGTGCAGCCGGGTGACTATCGCAACGTCCTCAAGTACAACAAGGACCGGGTCTTCGCTTTTGTTATGGCGTTCGCCGAGGTCTCAGACAAGAAATACGCGGCGGCCGCAGGCGCCATTTCGTATGGTTTTCCGACGATCGCCGATACGGACATCCCGGAGATTCTTCCGACCGGTGTATGCACATACGAGCATGTCGTCAGCAACGTGCCACACGACGAGATGGTCGCGAGGGCTATCGAGGTACGCGGCCTGAAAGTCGTAGTCACCGAAGTTCCGGTACCCGTCTCATACAGTCCCGCTTTCGAAGGAGAGCGCATCCGTAAAGGCGAGTACTGGGTGGAACTGGCCGGTCCAAAGTCGGCCGGATGCGAGTTTACGGAGATCGCTGACGAAGTCGAGGATGGCAAGGTAACCGTCGTCGGGCCGCAGATCGATGATGTCGAGGAAGGCGCCACGATTCCATTCGCCGTCCATGTCGAGGTTTCAGGCCGTAAGATGCAGCAGGACTTCGAACCGATCCTCGAGCGCCAGGGCCACTCGTTCTTCAACGAGGCCGAGGGCGTGCTTCACATGGGCCAGCGTGAAACCATCTGGATGCGCATCAGCAAGCGGGCGCACGACGCAGGCTTTAACTTCGAACACCTGGGCAAGATCATCCACGCGCGCTATCATGCCGACTTCGGCGAGGTTGTGGACAAGGTGCAGGTTACCATCTATACCAAACAGGAAGATGTTGAGAAGCTGCTCGAGCGGGCTCACCTGGCCTACCAGGAGCGCGATGACCGCCTTGGAAGTCTCACCGATGAGAGCGTTGACACCTTTTATTCCTGCATCCTCTGCCAGAGCTTCGCGCCCACGCACGTTTGCGTGATCACGCCGGAGCGACCCGGCCTGTGCGGTTCGTATAACTGGCTCGACGGCAAGGCCGCCTACGAGATGAACCCTACCGGCGGTAACCAGCCGGTGCCAAAGGGCGAAACGGTTGATGAGGCCCGCGGCCAGTGGAGCGGCGTCAACGAGTACGTCAAAGAGCATTCCCAGGGCGCGGTCGAGGCTTTCAACACATATTCGATGCTCGAGAACCCCATGACCTCATGCGGTTGTTTTGAGGTCATCAGCTGCATCCTGCCGATGTGCAACGGCATCATGACCGTCAACCGCGAGTTCAAGGGCGACACGCCTTCAGGCATGAAGTTCTCGACGCTCGCCGGTTCAGTCGGTGGCGGCGTGCAGAGCCCCGGTTTTCTGGGCCATTCCCGTTACTACATGGGTTCGCCAAAGTTCATCTCGGCCGACGGTGGCATCAAGCGCCTTGTCTGGATGCCAAAGGAGCTCAAGGAAGAGATGCGTGATATCCTCCAGAAGGCGGGAGAAGCCGCAGGCGTCCCTGACCTCGTCGACAAGATCGCCACCGAAGAGAACGCGACCGAGGAGTCGGAAGTACTCGAGTATCTGACCAAGGTGGGTCACCCGGCCCTGGAAATGGACCCGATGTTTTAAATCGCCAATGCGAGTTTCTGTTTTGTAAATTTCCTTGATGATGTTGAAGGGAGTGTGAGCTGTGGCTCTTAGCGGTCTGCAAATATTCAAGCTGCTTGCCAAGACCAATTGCAAGGAGTGCGGTTTTCCGACTTGTATGGCGTTTGCCATGCAGCTCGCGGCCGGCAAGGCCGAGCTGGACCAGTGTCCGTATGTGACTGACGAGGCCAAGGCGGCTCTCGGTGAGGCCTCGGCTCCGCCGGTTCGCAAGGTGACCGTAGGCGCGGGTGACATGGCCGTGACCGTAGGTGAGGAGACCGTCCTCTACAGGCACGAGAAACGCTTCGAGCACATGCCGGGCCTGGGCGTCCTTATCACGGACGAGATGGACGACGCCACAGTCGATGGGTTGCTCGACCAGCTCAAGCAGACCGAATTCAATTATGTAGGCCAGAATCTGCACCCACGGGTGGCCGCAATCAGGGCCGCCGATGCAGGAAAGCTGGCGGAGCTTGCGGCCAGGGCTGACGCGAAGGCCGGAGCGGCTATCGTGCTCATCAATGATGACGCGGCGGCTTTTAAGGCTGCCGCCGGACCTATCAAGGACAAAAAACCGTTGCTCTATGCCGCGACAGAATCAAATTTCGACACTGTGGCCGCAGTCGCAAAAGAACTGGGCGTTCCGTTCGCCATCAAGGCCGACAATCTTGACAAGCTGGCTGAGCTTGGACAAAAAGCCGTGGACGGTGACTATAAAGAGGTTGTGCTCGATCCATCTTCCAGCTCGCTCGGTGATGTACTGCACGACCAGACCCTGATACGCCGCGCCGCGATCAAGAAGACCTTCAGGGCGCTTGGTTTCCCGACGATCGGTTTTCCCTGCAACATGACGGACGATCCCATGCTCGAGGCGGTTTACGCATCGGTCTTTATCGCCAAGTACACAGGTTTCGTAATCCTGTCGGATCTCGATCCGGCGCGGGTGATGCCGCTTCTCTATCTCAGCCAGAACATCTACACCGATCCACAGAGGCCGATGCAGATGGACCAGGGCGTTTACCCGATCAACGATCCGGGGCCGGATTCACCGATAATTGTAACGACCAACTTCTCGCTGACGTACTTCACTGTTTCCTCTGAAGTCGAAGCCAGCAAGGTTCCGGCATGGCTCTGCATCATGGATGTCGAAGGCCAGTCCGTGCTGACAGCCTGGGCGGCGGGCAAGTTTGTCGCCGACGCCATCGCGCCCTTCCTCAAGAAGAGCGGCATCGAGGAGAAGGCTCCCCACAAGAAGATCATCATCCCTGGTTATGTGGCCCAGATCTCCGGCGAGCTAGACGAGGAGTTGGGCGACGGCTGGGAAGTGCAGGTCGGGGTCCGCGAAGCCGCCGACATCCCCAAGTTCCTGCGCCAATGGAGCGCGAACTAGCAGATTCCATAACCAGATCCTCGGCGCGTCCCGTTCCCGGTGACGCGCGGATGCGTCCTCCCTGTGAGGTAGCCTGTCCTATTCATACGGACGCGCAGAGGTACATCCAGCTTGTCGCCGAGGGAAAGTACGACCAGGCGCTTGCTGTGATACGCGAGACCAATCCCCTGCCACAGTCCATCGGCCGCATATGTGCCCATCCCTGCGAGGAGTCCTGTCGCCGGGGCGGCGTGGACGAGCCGATCGCCATCTGCAACTTGAAGCGGGTGGCATCGGATGGCGCCAGGGCTGCCGGCATTGTCGGTTTTGAGCCGCCCACGGTTGAATACACCACGGGGAAAAAAGTGGCGATCATCGGCTCGGGCCCGTCGGGTCTGGCCGCGGCGCACGACCTGGCGCTCATGGGTGTACAATCCGTCATTTTCGAGAAGCAGCCCGAGGCGGGCGGCTTCCTCAGGACCGGTATCCTCAACTATCGCCTGCCCAAGGATATACTCGATGAGGACATCGCCTTCATAGAGGGCATGGGGGTTGAGATCAGGACCGGTACTGGAGTGGGGGCGGAAATAAAGTTTGATGACCTGGTCACGGAGTATAACGCGGTCCTTATCGCCGTGGGCCTCTCCGAGAGCAGGCCGTTACCGATCCCGGGAGCCGACCTGCCGCAGGTGCTGCTGGCTGTTCCCTTCCTGGAGGATGTCAACGCCGGGCGCAAGACAGAAGGGTTGGGAAAAGAAATTATCGTCATCGGTGGCGGCGATGTTGCCATCGACGTCGCCCGTTCGGCGAAGCGTATCTCCGGCGGCAAGGTCACCATGGTCTGCCTCGAGGCCGACCACGAGATGCCGGCCCACGCCTGGGAGATAGCCGACGCTCGCGAAGAGGGCATCGAGATGGTCTGCAGCCAGGGGCCGAACGCTATCGTCGGCGACGGCAGGGTCGAGGGCCTTGAAGTCAAAAAATGCGAATCGGTTTTCGACGATAACGGGCGTTTTGCCCCGACTTTCTGTGAGACCGAGCTTTCAATTATTCCCGGCGACACGGTCATAATCACTATCGGGCAGATGTCCAACCTGTCGTTCCTGACGGATGCGGGTCCTGATGTAAATGAGCGTGGAATCCTGATTTTTGACCGGGAGCTTTGCACGACCAGCCGGCGTGGCGTTTTCGCAAGCGGCGAGGTGGTCACCGGACCAGGGGCAGCGGTTAACGCGTTGGCCAGCGGCAAGAAAGCAGCCATGGCTGTGGCGCGTTATCTCGGAATAGAAGCGCACTCCGGCCACGAGCCCGTTGCCATCGGCGAGGTCCCCGACGACGTCGGCGGTAAGATCAAGCCGGCCGCGCGGCGTCAGATGCCCATGCGCGATTCCGGCGAGAGACTGAAAGATTTCGAGGAAGTAGAAATCGGCCTGGAGGAAGTAGACGGCCGCTGCGAAGCCTCGCGCTGCCTGCTCTGCGGCAGCGGCGCCCGCTACTCGGAGCTGAAGTGCGTCGCCTGCCTGACCTGCGTACGCGTATGCCCATACGGCGCCCCCTGGGCCGACAAGGATGGCCTTGGAGGTATAGACCCCGGCAAGTGTCAGGCGTGTGGTATCTGTTTTACCCAGTGTCCGGCCAAAGCCATCGACCTTACAGTAGTATCTGAGGATGATATCGAATGGGGCATCAAGGTCGCGTTGGCCAGTGAGACCGGCATGGTCGAATTCGGTTGCTCGTACTCCCAGTCTCGAGTGGCTCCAGAGGCCGGTTTTTTGGTCCTGCCGTGTACTTCAAGGTTGAGCACAAGGCTGTTGCTTAAAGCGCTCGAGGAAGGAGCGGAAAAAGTTTTTGTCGCCGTTTGCAGCGAGGACGACGACGGCCGGTTCGTCCACGGCCACAGGCAGACACGCGCCGCTGTGGCGGAGGCGCAAAAAGCGCTGGAGGAGATCGGGATGGACCCGGAGCTTATCGAGCTGCGGCTTGTCCCTGAAAAGAAATGTATGAAGAGCGCGTGAAAAATGATCACAGCTGAAAGAAAACCATTCGAGCAGATAAAGGCGGTCACCGACCAGTTCGAGAACATTCTGGTCGTCGGCTGTAACACCTGCGTGGCTGTATGTCTGACCGGTGGAGAGAAGGAAGCCGAACTGCTGGCTGCACAGCTTCGGCTGCAGCGTGAGAAGGACGGCATCAGCGGTACCGCGGAAACTGTCACTGTCCTGCGTCAATGCGAGAACGAATACGTAGACTCAGTGGCGGCTCTGGTCGATGGCAAGGATCTGATTCTCTCCACCGCCTGCAGCATTGGCCCCCAACTTTTCGCTGAGCGCTTCCCTAAGGTTCGCGTGGCGCCGGCAAT
>JBBAAB010000095.1:0-6111 GCA_041658445.1 Thermoleophilia bacterium | reverse complement strand
AACTCGGCGGTCGAGGAGGCGATCTTTCTGACGAAGTTCGCGAGCAAGGTTTATCTCGTCCATCGCCGTGATGAGCTCAGGGCCGACAAGATCGTCCAGGAAAGGGCCTTCAGGAACGAGAAAATCGAGATTGTCTGGGACTCGCATCTTAAGAAGATACTTGGCGAAAACAAGGTAGAGGAGATCGTGGTGGAGCACAAGACGACCCGCGAGCGCACGGAGTATAAGGTCGACGGCGTCTTTTTTTACATCGGGACGGTCCCCAACACGGTTTTCTGCGAGGGGGTAATCGAGCTCGACGACCGTGATTTCATCATCACGGATGACAATCTCGAGACAAGCACGCGCGGTATCTTCGCGTGCGGCGACTGCCGCGCCAACCTGCTCAAACAGGTGTCGGTGGCGGTAGGGGAGGGCGCTTTGGCGGCGGTCGAGGCGGAAAAGTATTTAGAGGAAAATGCTTAGTTACAATTCCACTGCCATGCAATATAATGTTCCCGTTTGAATCAGACTTTCCATCTCTCCCAAAGGAGGAAGAGTGAGCGATAAGATTTCCGAAGTCACGGACGCAACTTTTGAGGCCGAGGTCCTGAAGGCAACAGGCCCTGTACTGGTGGATTTCTGGGCACCCTGGTGCGGACCCTGCAGGACCATGGCGCCGATCCTGGACGAAATAGGTGAAGAGCATGACGGCAAGATACAGGTGAAGAAGCTCAACGTGGATTCCAACCAGGTGACGGCCAGCAACTATGACGTGCTGAGCATCCCGACCCTGTTCCTGTTCGAGGGTGGCGAGGTGAAAAAGAAGCTCATTGGCGCCCTGCCGAAAAAGAAGCTTCTAGAAGAACTCGCGCCCTGGCTGGGTTAATGATTCCGGTAATCCTCAACCAGGAAAGGTTGTAATGCCGTTCATCGAGGTGAAATTATACGAGGGGCGTACACGCGAACAGAAGGAAGCCCTGGTAGAAAGGATAACCGAGGCATTCGTCGAGATCGCCGGCACCCCGAAGGAGCACGTCTGGATAGTTTTTCGCGATGTGCCGAAAGATCAGTGGGCGATGAACGGGGAGCTGCAGGGGTAAATACCGGCGTTGCCCGGGTTGCGGTTACCCTGTTTGCTCGATCGACAAAATATCAGGCATCCGGCCGACTTGGGTGTCTTCTGCAAGCCGGCAGAATCTATTCCAGCAATCCGCCCTCTACAAGCAACTCGGCGATCTGGATGGCGTTGGTGGCGGCGCCCTTGCGCAGGTTGTCGGCTACCACCCAAAGGTTCAGTGAGTTCTCCGCCGATTCGTCGGCGCGGATCCTGCCGACGAATACATCATCCATCCCCTCAGCTATCACCGGCATTGGATATTCATTGTCAGCCGGATTATCAATCAGTGTCACTCCCGGCGCGGACAGCATCAACCGCCTCACCTCATCGACGCTGATCGGTCTCGTGGTCCGGATGTTTACAGCCTCGCTATGCGCGTTGTAAACCGGCACCCGCACGCAGGTGGCGCTGACACCGATTTCCGGGTCTCCGAAGATCTTCCTGGTTTCGTTGCCCATCTTTACTTCCTCGTTGGTGTAGCCGTCCTCGTGGAAGTGTTCGATGTGAGGAATGACGTTGAAAGCGATCCGGTGCGGATAGACGTTGACCTCCACTTCGCCCGACTCCAGCACGGCTTCCGACTGGTTGAAAAGTTCCTCGATAGCCTTGTTCCCCGTTCCGGAGACAGACTGGAATGTCGTAACGACGATGCGTTCTATGCCCACGGCGTCGTAGACCGGTTTCAGCGCGACAACCATCTGGATGGTGGAACAGTTGGGATTGGCGATAATGCCCTCGTGCCACTTGATCTCTTCCGGGTTCACCTCAGGCACTACCAGAGGTACGTTTGGTTCCTGGCGGAAAGCGCTGGAGTTGTCGATGGCGATCGCGCCGGACGCAACCGCCGCCGGAGCGAACTCCCTGCTGCGCGCGCCGCCGGCGGAGAACAGGGCTATATCAATCCTCTGGAAACTGTCTTCGGTGAGTTCTTCCACCTCCAGCTCCTGACCGGCGTACGGGACAGTCTGTCCGGCCGAACGTGAAGAAGCCAGCGCCCTGACACTGGCAGCGGGAAACTCCCGTTCTGCGAGCAGTTTGAGCATGACACCACCCACCGCGCCCGTGGCTCCCACTATCGCTATGTTGTATGCATTTGTCATAACTTGATTGTCATTCCAGGGCTTTGAGTATTGTCTCCGCACCCTTCGCTTCGCTCAGGGTGACAGAAATCATTGTTCCAGATTGAACGCCGCATGCAGCGCCCGCACTGCTTTCTCGACCTGGTCGCGCTCTATCACGCAGCTTACCTTGATCGAGGAAGTGCTGATCATCTCGATATTGATGCTCTCGTCCGCCATCGTCTTGAACATCTTGGCGGCGACGCCGGGATAGCTTTTCATGCCGGCTCCGATTATTGAAACCTTACCCATCTGTTCGCCGATTATATAGGCCACGCCCAGCTCGTCACAGACCTTGTCCATCGCCTGCTGAGCCGACGGCAGTTCGGCCTGCACCACCGTGAAGGATATGTCGGTGGTGCCCTGCTCGCTGACGTTCTGGATGATCATGTCCACGTTGACATTGGCCTCGGCCAGTTCGCCGAAGACAGTGGCTGCCACGCCGGGACGGTCCGGCAGTCTCAGCAGGGTGAGCTTTGACTCGTCGGTTGAATGGGCTATGGCGCTGACGACTGCTTTTTCCATGGTCTCATCTTCCTCTCTGACCCAGGTGCCGGGCTCGTCGGTAAAACTGCTGCGTACATGCAGTGGAACACCGTACTTTTGAGCGTACTCCACCGAGCGCAGCATCAGGACTTCGGAACCGGTCGCCGCCATCTCCAGCATCTCCTGGTAGGAGACGGCTTCCAGTTTGCGCGCCGTGCCGACCACGCGCGGGTCGGCGGTATATATCCCATCAACATCGGTGTAAATCTCACACTCTTCCGCTCCCAGGGCCGCGGTTATCGCCACCGCAGTGGTGTCGGAACCGCCTCTTCCCAGGGTTGTGATGTCCTCATCCACGGACACTCCCTGGAAACCGGCGACCAGCACAATCTTACCACTGTCGAGTTCCTCGCTTAAGCGGCCGGTTTCGACTCCGGTGATGCGGGCCTTGGTGAAGACCGTGTTCGTCTGGATGCCGGCCTGGCGGCCGCTCAGCGACACCGCATCGTGGCCCATCTCATGGATGGCCATGGCCAGCAGCGCCACGCTGACGCGCTCCCCCGTGGAAAGCAGCATGTCCAGCTCGCGCTCGGGCGGGTCGGCGGAGATATCGTGCGCCAACTTCAGCAGCACATCGGTCGAGTCGTCCATGGCGCTGACCACGGCCACCACCTGGTAGCCCTCGTCCTGCGCCGCGCAAAGTCGCCGGGCAACGTTCTTGATGCGCTCAGTGTCGCTCACGGATGAGCCGCCGTATTTTTGCACGATTATTGGCATGGTGTATTTTCCATTATTAGCATACTGCAGATTCTAAAACATTGAAGCCCTGGTCGCTAATCGCGCCGGGCCAATACATGGTATGACAACCTCGAATCCACAGGTTGAGTCAGGTATGTGAACAACGACAATGATAGCAACAAAGGAACAAGCAATTGCCGTAGCATGACTACCGTGCTATCATGTCTTCGTGATCCAATCCTTCAGAAACAGGGGCACAGAGGATATCTTCAACGGCGAAAATACGAAAGAGGGCCGGAAGTCGTACGAAAGGAACATATCATGGTACGTATCCCCGCACATAGAGAGCCAACACATCCCGGTGAAATGCTGCTGGAAGAGTTCCTTATGCCCATGGGCATCACCCAGAGGGAGTTGGCCACTTCCATTCATGTTCCATATCAGCGTGTCAATGAAATAGTCAACAAGCGTCGAGGGATAACCCCGAGTACGGCGCTGCGCCTCGCCAGGTATTTTGGCATGTCTGAGGACTTCTGGATGAATCTTCAGCTCCGTTGGGACTTATATAAAGCCAGACAAGCCGAGGCTAAAGAGCTCGTGTCTATCCGGCCTCTTCGTACGGGAAAATAGTTCCGCGGATCCTATTTTACACGATATCATCCTTGCAATTAACGGAATAATACTCCATAATTGCAAGGATGATAGAGCGTCGACTCCTACCCATATTGAAACAGCGCCTGCGGGAAACCCCCGCAGTGGTGTTGCTCGGCCCGCGGCAGGTGGGCAAGACCACATTGGCGCTGGCCTTAGGTGAGCGGGAGGGCGCGATTTACCTGGATCTGGAATCCGAGCAGGATCGCGCCAGGCTCACGGAACCAGAGCTATATCTCGCCGACCACCTGGGGCGGTTGGTCATCCTCGACGAAATCCACCGCGCCCCCGGCCTGTTTCCCGTGTTGCGTGGACTGATCGATCGCGCCCGCCGCGCCGGAAAGAGTGACAGCCTTTACCTGCTTCTGGGTTCGGCCTCTTTGGACCGGCTTAAACAGTCGGGTGAGACGCTCGCCGGGCGGGTCAGCTATCTGGAGCTTTCTCCCTTTGATGTGCTGGAAACAGGCGGAAAGGAAACGGTGGCTACGCAGGATCGGCTCTGGCTACGTGGCGGTTTCCCAGAGAGTTTCCTCGCGCCGGATGAATTCCAAAGCGCGCGCTGGAGACAGGATTTCATCCGCACTTATCTGGAACGGGACATCCCCCAGTTCGGCCCACGCATCGCCGCCGAGATGCTGCGCCGTTTCTGGGTCATGCTTGCCCATGGCCATGGCGGGCTGCTCAACACCGCCCAACTGGCCCGCAATCTTGGGGTGGATGCCAAGACCGCTGCGTCCTATATCGATCTGCTCGTCGATCTGCTGCTGGTACGCAGGTTGCCTTCCTGGCGCGCTAACGTGGGCAAACGGCTGGTGAAATCCCCCAAGGTGTATGTTCGCGACAGCGGCCTTGTCCATGCCCTGCTGGGAGTCAGCGACAAGGAAGCTCTGCTGTCACATCCGGTGGTGGGGGCAAGCTGGGAAGGGTTCGTCATTGAAAACCTGCTTGCGGTTTCACCCGAAGGGACGCAGGGGTATTTTTACCGCACCGGAGGCGGGGCGGAGGTCGATCTTTTACTGAACTTCCCCGATGGGCGGCTGTGGGCAGTTGAAATTAAACGTAGCCTATCGCCACGCCCGGAGCGCGGGTTCCATGCAGCCTGCAAAGACCTCGAACCAGCCCGTAGCTTTGTCGTATACCCGGGGGCCGAAACATACCCTCTGGGCGACGACATTCAGGCTATCTCCCTGCCGGCCCTCGCCCGTCTACTGGATCAATACAAGTCATAGGCTTGAAACGAGGTAGAGCCCGAGGTCCTCATTCCCGCCCTACAAACACTCTTCTTTCTTCAACAGTTCTTCCCACTTCCGGTCAATATACGCCTGGATCTCGTCCAGTACCGCCTGGTTGTCGCCCTTGAACAGGTGCGCGAAACGCCCCTGCTTCTTGAGCCAGTCGGCCACAGGTGTCTTTTTATCACCCTTCGGCTTGTAGTTGATCTTGTATTTACCGTTCTCAACTTCGTACAGTGGCCAGTAACACGACTGTACCGCTTCCTTCGCCAGCGCGATGGTCTGGTCTCCTGGCGTCCGCCAGCCACGGGGGCAGGGGGAGATGACGTTCAGAAACGCCGGACCCGGTGTGGCGAAGGCTTTCTCCGCCTTGGTCATCAGGTCCTTGAAGTTGTGCGGCGAGGCCGTGGCGGCATAGGGGATATCGTGGGCCACCAGAATGGCCGTCAGGTCCTTGCGGTTCTGCTGCTTGCCCGCCGCCTCCTTGCCCACCGGGCTGGTCGTCGTCCAGGCGCCGTACGGCGTCGCGCTCGAGCGCTGGAAGCCGGTGTTCATGTAGGCGCCGTTGTCGTAGCAGACAAAAACGAAGTTGTGCCCGCGCTCGACCGCACCAGAGAGCGACTGTAGCCCGATGTCGTAGGTGCCACCGTCGCCGCCGAAGGCCACGAAGTACATGTCTTCCTTGATCTTGCCCTGCTTCTTGAGGGAATTATACGCGGTCTCGACGCCGCTGATGGTGGCGCCGGCATTCTCGAACGCCGAATGGATCATGGAATCCTTCCACGCC
>JBBAAB010000094.1:0-6134 GCA_041658445.1 Thermoleophilia bacterium | reverse complement strand
GCGCCGGCCTGCTTGTTGCTGTCCGCGGATGCATAGCCGCGGCCGCGACGTACGGTCAATGTCATGTCCAGCTTGGCTTTCTTGCCAAGGTTGCAGATATGCAGATCCGGATTGATTATCTCCAGCTCGGCGGGGCACTCAATGTCACCGGCGGTCACTTCCCCGGGACCGGATTTCACCAGGCTTACCTCGACCTCGCCGAGTTCACCATGAAGGCGGCAGGCGATTTTTTTGACGTTCAGCACAATGTCGGTAACGTCCTCTTTCACTCCGGTGATCGTGGAGAACTCGTGAGAAACGCCTTCAATCTTGATGAGACTGACAGCGGCGCCTTCAAGGGATGAAAGCAGCACCCGCCGGAGCGAGTTGCCGAACGTGTAACCAAAACCCCTGTCCAGAGGTTCGACCACGAAGACTCCCTTTTCGTCCTTGACCTGCTCGTGGGTGATCTTGGGCTGCTGCAATGTGAGCAATTCGTCCTCCATATCCATAAATTGTGATCCTGTGCCTGAGGATTTGACCAGAGCCATCAAGCTCATGATGCCGCCCTCGCAACCAGCGTCACTTGGAATACAACTCCACTATTAATTGTTCCTGCACCGGAACGTCTATCTCCTCCCGCTCCGGATACTTTAAAATCTTGCCGGTCAGGGCGTCGTGGTCGGCCTGCAACCACGGCGACACCGACGCTGTCAGATCGGTCGCCTCCCTGATGGCCTCACGCGCTGACGAATTTGCCATGACCGCGACCACGTCGTCCGGGCGCACCTTGTAGGAAGGAATATCCACCCTGTGACCATTCACCATGAAGTGGCCATGCATTACCAGCTGTCTGGACTGACGCCTGGAAACCGCGAAACCCAGTCGATATACTACATTGTCCAGACGCGTCTCCAGCAGGCGAAGCAGGTTCTCGCCGGTGATGCCGGTCTGACGGTTAGCGCTCTTGTAATAATTCCTGAACTGCTTCTCCAGCAAACCATAATAACGGCGCGCCTTCTGCTTCTCGCGCAGCTGCGTCAGATATTCGGTCTGCTTGATCCGGCGCCGTCCATGCTCGCCGGGCCCGTAGGAGCGACGATCGATGGAACAACGGTCGGTGAGGCAACGTTCCCCCTTGAGGTAAAGCTTTAAACCCTCACGGCGGCACTGTTTGCATGCTGGTGATGTGTCTTTTGCCAAAGTCGAATTCCTCTCAGACTCTTCTTCTTTTACGCTGCCGGCAACCGTTATGGGGAACCGGCGTCACGTCCTTGACGCTCATTACTTCTATGCCCGCGGCCTGGAGCGAACGGATGGCCGTCTCGCGTCCGGAGCCGGGGCCCTTGACATAGCAGTCAACTTTTTTCAGGCCGTGCTCCAGGCCTTTCTTGGCGCAGGCGTCGGCGGTAACCTGGGCGGCAAAAGGCGTGCTCTTGCGGGAACCCTTAAAACCGGCGGAACCGGCGCTCTCCCAGGCGATCACGTTGCCTTCCTTGTCCGTCAGGGTAACGATGGTGTTATTGAACGATGTCTTGATGTGGGCCTGGCCCACGGGAATATTCTTTTTTACCTTGCGGCGCGTACGAGCTTTTGTTTTTGGTGCAGCCATCTATTGACCCCTTCTATTTCTTGCGTTTGACGCCGACGGTGCGCTTCGGTCCCTTGCGGCCCCTGGCATTTGTCTTCGTACGCTGTCCGCGCACCGGGAGACCCCTGCGATGGCGTATTCCGCGATAACAACCGATCTCCATCAGCCGCTTGATATTCTGCGACCGCTCACGCCGCAGGTCACCCTCGACAACGAGGTTGCTATCGAGATAGTCCCTGAGCTTGGTGATCTCGTTGTCGGTCAGATCCCGTACGTATGTGTCACGGCTGATCTCAAGCTCGTCGAGAATCTTGCCCGACGTTGACCGCCCCACTCCGTATACATAAGTGAGTCCAATCTCTACCCGCTTCTCGCGGGGAATGTTTACTCCGGCGATACGTGCCAAACCAAAAACCTCCAATTAGTCAGCAGCCTGTCGGTGATCCACCGAAATCGCGGCTACCCTGGGACTGCTACCCCTGGCGCTGTTTGTGCCTGGGATTGGGACAAATAACCAGCAGCTTACCGCCCCGCCTCACCAGTTTGCACTTTTCACACATCGGTTTTACAGATGATCTGACTTTCATGATTCTCTTTCCTTAAAAGCCCTTATCCGGACTATTTAAACCTGTACGTAATTCTACCCCTGGTCAGGTCATAAGGCGAAAGCTCCACCTTTACCCTGTCCCCCGGCAGGATGCGAATATAGTGCATCCTCATCTTGCCGGAAATATGCGCCAGCACTTCATGGTCGTTATCAAGCTTCACCTTGAACATGGTGTTCGGCAAAGCTTCAACAACTTCACCTTCCAGCTCTATGGCTTCTTCTTTTTGTGTCATAATCTCCATCCAGCCAAACGGTTATATTACCACAGCAAAGAGGCTGCGTCCAAACCCGTCTGATCCTTGGCTGCACTTGCGGTCAAAATTTTCGGGCCCTGCTTCGTTATTGCTACTGTATGCTCAAAGTGAGCCGACAGGCTGCCGTCCGCCGTCGATATGGCCCACCGGTCCTTGGCCACAACAACCTTGTGCGTCCCGATATTCACCATCGGCTCTATCGCGAACACCATGCCTTCGGCAAGCTCAGGCCCTTCTCCCGGCGTGCCGAAGTTCGGAATCTGGGGCTCCTCGTGCATCTCGCGCCCAACCCCGTGACCCACCAGGGTCCGAACCACGGAAAAGCCGTTCTCCTCGACCAGCTCCTGCACCGCGTGGGAGACATCTCCCAGGTGATTGCCCGGCCTGCACTTGGCGATACCGCGCATGAGCGAGGCCTCCGTGACCTCCATCAGCCGCTTCGCCTGCCGACCGGCATCTCCTACTTCGACGGTAATGGCTGCATCCGCCACCCACCCGTCCAGCGTTACTCCGACATCCAGGCTGATGATGTCACCTTCGGACATAACGTACGGCCCGGGGATGCCATGCACCACCATCTGGTTCGGAGAGGCGCATATCGTTGCCGGGAAACCGCGATACCCTTTAAACGTGGGAATACCGCCATGCTCCCTGATATACCTCTCCGCGCCGGTATCAAGCCCGGCGGTGGTAACACCCGGCCGGCACTCGCCCTTGAGCAACTCCAGGCAACCGGCCACTATCTCTCCCGCCCGGCCGATCTTCCCTATTTGGGCTGGAGTCTTGCAAATTATCAAACAAACACGCTTCCTACTTAAGAAAACCTTCGTAATGCCTCATGAGCAGCTGTGATTCCATCTGCTTCATGGTTTGCAGGGCCACACCGACCACGATCAGGATCGAGGTACCACCGAAGTAAAAAGGCGTGTTCATCGTGGAGATCAGGATGGTCGGCAACACCGCAATCGCGGCCAGGAAAATAGCGCCCGGCAAAGTCAGCCTGGTCAGCACGCGGTCGAGATAATGCGCCGTAGGCTTGCCTGGGCGTATGCCCGGGATGAAGCCACCGTATTTCTTGAGATCGTTGGCGCGCTCTACCGGATCGAACTGCACCGCGGTATAAAAGTATGTAAAGCCTATGATGAAAATCGCCTCGAGGATCAGGAATATCGGACCCGTGGGCCTCAGCCAACCATTAGCCACGTTCTGCATGAATTCACCCGGGAAAAACTGGGCGACCGTCGGCGGTACCATCAGCACCGATGACGCAAAAATTACAGGTATGACGCCCGCCATGTTGATGGAAAGCGGCAGATAGGTGCTGCCACCCGTCGTCATGCGCCGGCCTATCTGGCGTTTGGCGTACTGAATGGGTATTCGCCGTTGTCCCTCCTGCACCAGAACGATACCCGCGATGACAACGATGCCGATCGCCAGGAAAAAGACGATGGAAAACAGGCTCATTTCCCTCATCTTGCCGATTCCGGGAATCAGGCCGGAGACGATACTCGCGAAGATAAGCAGCGAGATACCATTGCCGATTCCCCTCTGCGTGATCAGCTCACCTATGAACATCAGCAGCGTCGTGCCCGCGGTGAGCGTGATGATGATCTCGTAGAAATTGAGGAGACCGAAATTCTCAGGCAGCGCGTTGCTCTGCTTGAAGAGCATGGTATAACCGACGGACTGCGCCAGAGCCAGGACCACGGTGAGATAGCGCGTATATTGCGTAATCTTTCTCTGCCCGGCCTCACCTTCGCGCGCCAGCTCCTTAAGTGTGGGGAAAGCCATGGTCAACAACTGCAGGATGATCGATGCGGTGATGTAAGGCATGATCCCCAATGCGAAAACGGCGAACTTGGAAAGAGCGCCGCCGGAGAACATATTGAGAAAACCCAAAACACCACGTGATCCCTGATCGATGATCTTCTGGATCGCGGCGATATCGACACCCGGCACGGGAACATGTGCACCGAAGCGATAGACGATGATCATGGCAGCGGTGAAGATAAGCTTGACTCGCAGCTCGGGTATCCGCCAGGCGTTTGCCATAGACGCGAACAAAACTATATAACCTCCACCTTGCCGCCCGCGGCCTCGATCTTCTCACGGGCCGACTTGCTGAAACCGTTCGCCTGCACTGTCAGGGCCACGCCCAGATCACCCTGACCGAGTATCTTTATCGGGGTCCTTGTGTTCTTGATGATACCGGCCTTTACCAGCGACTCGACTGTGACCGTGGCGCCCGCTTCGAACTTTGCCGCCAGCCGTGAAACATTTACGCCGAGCATATAGGTGCGGAACGGACCCATGGGCATACTCATCTTCTTGTTGGAACCGCGCAGTTTGCCCACCCTCATGTAGAGCGGCATCTGACCGCCTTCATATCCCGGGCGCACGCCGCCGCCGGAGCGGCTGTTGAAACCCTTGTGACCGCGGCCGGATGTCTTGCCGTGACCGCTGCCGTGACCGCGGCCGACCCGCTTGCGGGAATGCTTGGATCCTGGAGTCGGGCGCAGGTTGCCCAGGCTTATATATTCGGATTCTTTCTTCTCTTCCTGGCTCACTTCTTGCTCCCTTTGACTTCCTCGACTTCCACCATGTAACGGACCTTGTGGACCATGCCCCGGATAACGGGGTTGTCGTCATGAATCACGGTGTGGTTTATGCGCTTGAGGCCGAGGGCGCGAATAGTGCGGCGATGCTCATCACGCCGGCCGATAATGCTTTTTGTCTGTGTTACCTTGATCTGGCTCATGCCTTGGCTGCCTGCTCTTCCTTCTCCTCAGACTTTTTGGGCTTCTCTTCAGCCTTCTTTTCCGTGCCAAGGATCTGGGATACCGTCTTGCCCCTGAGAGCCGCCACTTCGACGGGATCCTTGAGGGACTTCAGACCCTCGACGCTGGCGCGCACCATGTTGATGGGATTCGTCGTGCCCAGGCACTTGGCAAGGACGTCGCGAATGCCGGCGAGTTCCAGCACGGCCCGCACCCCGCCGCCGGCGATTATGCCGGTACCGGGAGATGCCGGCTTGATCATTACGCGCCCGGCTCCGTACTTGCCGATCACCTTGTGCGTGACGGTATTCTTGTACTTGGGAACGCGGAACATGTTCTTCTTGGCGTCCTCGACTGCCTTCTGGATCGCCAGAGGCACTTCCTTGGCCTTGCCATAGCCTACGCCTACCCGGTTTACGGAGTCGCCCACCACAACCAGCGCGGTGAAGGAAAAACGCCGTCCACCCTTGACTACCTTGGCGACGCGGTTGATGTGCACGACTTTTTCCTGCAGCTCCGGCGCCTTGGGCGCCAATTCAATTTTTTCATATGCGTCGGCCATCTAGAAATCAATTCCTCCCTTACGTACTCCCTCGGCCAGTGCTTTCACGCGACCGTGGTACAGATATGCGCCCCGGTCGAAAACAACTTTGGCGATATTCTTCTCTTTGGACCTCGTCGCCAGCAGCTCGCCGACCTTACCGGCCAGCTGGCTCTTGTTGAGGCCTGATTCCTTCACTTCCAGGGAAGAGGCTGATACCAGCGTCCTTCCCTCGAGATCGTCGATAACCTGGGCGTAAATGCCCTGGTTGCTGCGAAAAACAGTGAGTCTCGGCCGCTCGGTGGTGCCGTTGACGTTCCGCCGTACACGCTTGTGACGCCGAGCGCGCATTGCCTGCCGCTTGATAAGTTCTGTGGTGGTCTTG
>JBBAAB010000093.1:0-6143 GCA_041658445.1 Thermoleophilia bacterium | reverse complement strand
ATATGAGAAGAGCAGCGCGATTGCCGTCCAGAATCCCAGCAATATCCAGGATGCGGCGCGCTTGCGTATCAACAATAGCTCTGCGATCAGGCTATTCATGTGACCGGGCCTCGCCGGTAAGGCTCAGGAACACGCTTTCGAGTGAGTTCTGGATGGTCGTCAGTTCGCTTACATCGATGCCGGCTGTGACCAGCAGCCTGTTGATGTCTGCCGCCAGTGATGGGTCGGCCTCTATAATAAGCGTGTCTCCGTCCTGCGTTTCAGCCTGGCCGACGTCATCAAGCGACGCCAGCAGCTCCCGCGCCCGGGCGACGGGTTTTACGCGAAGTTTTATCCTGGTGCCATGTCTGAGTTCGTCCAGTGTGCCTTCCACGACTATTTGCCCGTCTTTGATCACGCCGATGCGGTCGCAAATCTGTTCCAGCTCTCCCATCAGGTGGCTTGAGAGGAGCACGGTCCGGTTACCC
Source organism: Thermoleophilia bacterium (assembly GCA_041658445.1). Lineage (GTDB taxonomy): Bacteria > Actinomycetota > Thermoleophilia > BMS3ABIN01 > BMS3ABIN01 > JBAZWE01. The sequence continues at coordinate 5,676 of JBBAAB010000093.1, read as the reverse complement.
TGGCCCAGGTTCCGGATCAGGTGCCGCATCTCGGCCATGCCGGCCGGGTCGAGTCCGTTGGTTGGCTCGTCGAGTATCAGGAGCTCCGGATCCTTCAGGAGCGCCGCGGCCATTCCCAGGCGTTGTTTCATCCCCAGGGAATATGTCTTGAAGCGGTCGTCGCCCCGGCTGGACAGTTCCACTTCCTCCAGGACGGGTTCGATGCGCGTATACGGGACGCCGGCGTGGCGGGCCAGGACGCGCAGGTTATTCCTGCCGGAAAGGTATGGGTAGAATGAGGGTGTTTCCACAAGAGCCCCGATGCGCGCCAGGGCTTCGGGTGAGCCGGGTTTCTCCCCCAGAACCATACATGACCCCGAGCTTGGACGCACCAGCCCCAGAAACATGCGCAGCGCCGTGGTTTTGCCGGCTCCATTAGGGCCGACAAATCCATATACCTCACCGCGCCTGGCCTGCATGCTTAAGCCGTCCACCGCCATGATGTGCGGTCGGTATCGCTTTGTCAGGTTTTCGCTTTCAATGACAAAATCGCTTGCCAATTAACCTCCTCACGGTTATCTTCCTTCATCCCCATCCATGATTATGCACACTTTCACGGCTAAATAAAATGCGACTTATATTTTATTGTAGTCCCTGATTTTCTTTATGCCCGATTTTTTCTTGACATCCTCAACATGATCAATTATTCTACGATGTAGAATTAATTCTACATCGTAGAATAATGCATCGCGTGTAGACCTGTTGACCGCATGAAGGCAATGGATTAATCAACATGGAATCGAAAAAACATCAAAAATCCACCAGGCGGCATGTGCGAGAACCGGGGAGCGCCCGCCCGTCCCTTACCCGTGAGGGAATAGTACTGTCCGCGCTGAAAATCATGGATGAGGAGGGCTATGAATCGCTTTCCATGCGGCGTCTTGGCACGGAACTCAAGGTAGATCCGATGGCCGTTTATTATCATTTTCCCAATAAATCAGCGCTTCTCGATGGCGTCGTCGAGCTTGTCATGGGCGGGATTGACCTCGGCCGCGACGACCCCACGCAAACAGTGGAAGAGCGCCTGTGCACGGCGGCGCACATCTACCGTGAGGCACTGCTCGCTCATCCTCAGGCGGTACAGATAACAGCTGTGCGTTCGCTCAACACGCCGGCCTCGTTCCGTCCCGTTGAATTCCTGCTGGAAATACTGCTTGGGGCGGGATTTTCCCACACCGACTCCATGGCCTTCGTTAACATCTTCGCGCGCTTCGTGCGCGGCATGGTCCTGCTCGAGGTCAGGCAGATGACGGACACCGATTCGCTGGCGCAGGACGAATGCACCATAAAGTCCCCGAGCGACGTTTTGCCCACGGATGAATTCCCACTTATGCACAAAGTCATGGAAAATGCCTGTTTCATCGGTAATGAAGCCGAATTCGACCGCGGCGCCAGGGCCATGATCCGGGGGCTTCTGGACGAATTCGCAAACAAGGAGGAGCCAGGAGATTCAGATGTCAAATAAATTAAGATTATCAACGGGAATGCTGGCGCGGGGATGCGCGAGCAGGCCGTGGCTTACCATCGGCATCTGGATGCTGATATTAACCCTGTCGATTATTTCCGTTGTTTTCTTTCTGGGCAGCTCGCTTACCACTGAGATGAAATTCAACAGGCCGATGGATTCCGAGCAGGGACGGATGCTCCTGGCGGAAAAGCTGCGCGGACCGGACAGGATAAAGGAGATAATCATCATCCACTCGGAAAATTCCACGGTTGACGACCCGGTGTTCAAAAGCCAGGTCGATCAGCTGGCACAGGAGATTACCGGTCTTGGCAATGATGTGGTGGCGGGCGCTACCAGCTACTACCAGACCGGCGACGCGTCGCTCGTATCCAGGGACAGGCATACTACGGTCCTGCCGCTTGTAATGGCCGGCACTCTTTCCGATGCGGAAAAAAATATTGATAAAGTTCATGATCTGACAGGCAGGAGCGCAGAGCGCAGCGGGTTTGAGGTCATAAGCACGGGCGGCGCCAGCAGCAACGCTGACTTTAACGCATTGTCGGCCAGCGATCTCAAGAAGGCCGAGTTTTTCGGTATCCCGATCGCCATGATCATACTCGTGATTGTATTCGGTACGCTGGTCGCGGCGGGTCTGCCACTGCTGCTTGCTGCATTTTCGATAATCATCGCCATCGGTATCACCGCCCTGGTCGGACAGCGATTCGAGATGAGCTTCTTCGTGGTCAACATGATCTCGATGATGGGCATGGCTGTCGGCATCGATTACTCACTCTTCGTCGTCTCCCGCTACCGCGAAGAGCTTTTACGCGGGCGCAGCAAACTGGAGGCGATAGAGATAGCAGGCGCGACTGCCAGCCGGGCGGTATTGTTCAGCGGCATGACAGTCATCCTCGCGCTCGCCGGTCTGCTGCTGGTTCCCATGAGCCTCTTCTACAGTCTTGGCGCGGGCGCCATTTTCGTGGTGGCGGTATCGGTCACGGCCGCGCTCACCCTGCTTCCCGCGTTGCTGGGACTGATCGGCGAGAGGATCAACTCGCTGAGGATTCCCCTGATTCACCGCTATCAATCCGGCCATGAGTCCGATCAGGGCCGTTTCTGGGACTGGATCACAGGCAAGGTTATGGGGCGGCCGGTGATCAGCGCGCTTCTGGCCATGGGGCTGTTGATTATCCCGGCCGCCTTCTATTTTCAGATACATACTGGCGCTAACGGCATAAAGGCCCTGCCGGACAGCTACGAATCCAAAAAAGGGTTTGAGATTCTCGACCGTGAGTTTTCATTCGGTCTGATATCGCCGGCCGAGATTGTCATCGATGGGGATGTAAATTCCGAGCCTGTTCAGGACGCTATTGCGAACCTGCAGGAGGAGATAAAGACGGATGAGGCTTTCTACGGAACCCCCAAATTAGACAAGAACGGTGCCGGCGACCTGGCCCTGTTATCGATACCGGTCTCGGGTTCATCGGAAAGCGACGAGGCGAGCGGCGCTGTCAAGAGGCTGAGGCAGGATTATATTCCACGCAATTTCCAGGGTACGGATGTCAGGGTGTTGGTCACCGGACCCGCGGCGATGAACACAGACTATTTCGAAATGACGGACGATTACCGTCCGATCGTTTTCATCTTTGTCCTGGGACTCAGCTTCCTGCTGCTCACAGTCGTGTTTCACTCGCTTGTTGTTCCGCTCAAGGCCATCATCATGAACATGCTTTCAGTCGGCGCCGCTTACGGACTGATCGTGCTGGTCTTCCAGGAAGGGGTGGGGGCCAGCCTCTTTGGTTTTCATAAGGTCAACGCGGTTGAGGCTTGGGTTCCCCTCTTCCTGTTCTCGGTTTTATTCGGGCTTTCCATGGATTACCACGTTTTTCTCCTGGGCCGGATAAGAGAGAACTACAAACTAACCGGTGACAACAGTAAATCGGTGGCGGCGGGATTGAGGTCGACCGGCAGAATCATCACCGGCGCGGCGCTGATCATGGTCGCCGTCTTCGGCGGTTTCGCAAGCGGGCAGCTGGTCATGTTCCAGCAGATGGGTTTCGGGCTGGCGGTAGCCGTGCTTCTGGACGCGACCCTGGTCAGGAGTATCCTGGTGCCCGCATCCATGAAACTCCTGGGAGACTGGAACTGGTATCTTCCAAAGTGGCTCCAGTGGCTTCCCGATTTTCATGTCGAAGGAAACCGGGAAGAAGCTACCAAGGCATAGACGCCGCAGGATACCCCCGTATCAATCATCGCATTCCTCATTCTTCTTGCCGTTTTCTACCTTGCCGTACTCACAGTTTCCGGATTTTTTCCTGGAATCATTTTTTGAGCCGTGATAGCGCACTACCCCGGCCATGGCCACCGAAGACATCAGTGCCAGTATCACAATCGCGAGTGCAACTTTTTTCATTTATTCCTCCCGTTTTGCCCGTTTGACAAAAATTTCGAATATTCTCGGCAGATTCGGTCAAATAATTGAGCCATAAAAAAAGCCCCACCGGTTTTGAATCCGGTGGGGCTTTGCTTTTCTGCTTTATATCAGCTGTTACATACCCGTTTATCCTGGTCTTGATACCGCCAGGATTTATCAGGCATTTCTACTTGTTGACGATGTTCTCCGCCATGTCGCCGATGACGGGCAGTTTATAGGCTTCGCCCTGATAAGCCTTGATCATCATCAGGACCCAGACTGCGAGGCCGCCGAGGCCGATGACTAACCATCCAAGCGAGCCGATGAGTGCCAATGATGAACTGATAAAGGCAAGAAGAATGGTGAAGATCTGGAGCACGATAAAGAGGGCCACGATTAAACCGTTCAGAAATATCGACTGCATCGCGTGGAACTTGACATACATACTGTCCTTTTCAATAAGGAAAAAGACGAGGCCGCCTACCCATCCGAACAGATATGCCAGAAGGGCGGCTACGTTGGGTTCAAGACCCGTGCTGGATTTGTTCTCATTTCCCTGTACGTTCATTTTTCTCCCATCCTCTTATTTTTCATTGATACTTCTACGGAAGAGACCTATCTCCCGGTGAACCTGTTTATCAGGCGCTTATAAGTTCTACCAATATACCTATTTGCCTCTTTTTGCTGAGCTATTTATATCCCTGGAGCAACTGTCAATGAAGCTATAGTATACTTTTGGCTTCTGAAAAAAAAGTACGGGGGAATTGATATGGAAGAAATGAATATTACCGGCAGGGAGCCCGCTCTCGAATGCAAATATGGAGAAAACGGCTATCAGACTCCAGCCGTCCTTTTTAGTGGTGCTACCGATGATCCCTTCGCCCTCGACAGGTTTGAGGTTCTGCAGGGTACGGCGCCCAGCTACAACAATCTCTGTGACCTTGATCGCCTGCTTCAGACGGCTACACACGTGGCTGCCGGATTCGATATCAACAAGGACGAAGTCCCCATGATCGGGGTTGCCTGCAAGCATGGCAATCCGTGCGGCGCCGCTATCGGCAGCGATCCGGGCAGGGTCGCCATGCAGGCTCTCGAGGGCGATCTGCGCGCTGTTTTCGGAGGCCTGATCCTGCTCAGCTTCGAAGTCGATGAGTCTGTCGCTGAAGTCCTGATGACGCACAAGATGGACGACGGGGTGCGCAGGCTTCTCGATGGCATTGTCGCTCCCGGTTTCACGACGGGCGCGATGGAAATGCTCGAACGAAAAGGGGACAAGTGCCGCCTGTTGACCAACCCGGCGCTGGGAAACATGAATCGTGACTCGCTCGATACGGCCCGCCGTTTCCGCTATGTGCGAGGCGGGTTCCTGACTCAGCCCAACTATACTTTCGTTCCGCGCCTGATGTCTGATGATGTGGAGCGTGTCGGTGAGTACACCGAAGGACAGGTCGAGGACATGATTCTTGCCTGGGCTATCGGCTCCACTTCGAACAGCAATACCGTCACGCTTGTCAAGGAGAGCATGCTGATCGGCAACGGGGTCGGCCAGCAGGATCGTGTCGGTGGCTGTAAGCTGGCGGTCATGCGGGCCAGGGATGCCGGTCATGACACGTCAGGCTCGGTTGCCTACAGCGACAGCTTCTTTCCCTTCGTGGACGGTACGGCCGAGCTGGCGAATGCCGGGGTCAAGGCTATCGTGGCGACCAGTGGTTCGATCCGCGATGATGAAGTGAAGGAATTCTGCCGTGACAAGGGCATCACGCTGTTTCTCTACCCT
>JBBAAB010000092.1:0-6147 GCA_041658445.1 Thermoleophilia bacterium | reverse complement strand
ACATGCTAAGCGGCGCGCTGAAGTCGCTCTTTGCCGTGGCGGAGAACTACCCCGATCTCAAGGCCAACCAGAACGTCTCCCAGCTGCAGGAAGAGCTGACTTCCACCGAGAATAAGATTGCCTTCGCGCGACAGCTCTACAATGATGTGGTCATGTATTTCAATAATAAGGTCCAGACTTTTCCGTCGAACATCATCGCCGGCGCTTTCGGATTCAAGGCCCGCGAGTTCTTCGAGGTCCCGGAAGAGGAAAAGGAAGCCGTCAAGGTGGACCTGCGCTAGGTAAGCCCCGGCCGCGTTTATATGTACGAACAAATATCAAAAAACAAGCGCTTGTCATACTTCCTGATCGTTGTGATGACAGCGCTCTTTATTGTGCTCGGTTTCTCCATCGGCTTCGCCGCCGGCATCGGCTGGTTCGGGATAGTTATCGCGGTGGTTCTCGCCGTGGCCATGGCTTTGACTAGTTATTACAAAGGTGACAAGATTGCCCTGGCCACCAGCCATGCTCGTCAGGTAACCCATGAAGAGGTCCCGCAGCTATTCAACGTGGTCGAGGAGATGGCGATCGCCTCGGGCAACCCCATGCCCGCGGTCTATATCATCGACGATTCGGCTCCCAACGCTTTCGCTACCGGGCGTAACCCCGAGAAGTCCTCCATCGCGGTCACCCAGGGGCTGCTGGACAAGATGAACCGTGAGGAGCTACAGGGCGTTATCGCTCACGAAATGTCCCACGTGCGTAACTACGACATCCTGTTTGCGACGCTGGTTGGTGTTATGGTGGGAGCCATAGCTCTCACGGCCGACTTCTTCCTGCGCTGGAGCATCTTCGGCGGCAGCCGCCGCAGTAATAACAACAGCGGCATCTTTGGTGTGATAATGATAGTCGTTGCCCTGGTTCTGGCCATACTCGCCCCCATTGCCGCACGCATGGTCCAGCTGGCCATATCGCGCAAAAGGGAATATCTGGCCGACGCTTCGGCTGTCGAGCTCACCCGTAATCCGAACGGTCTGGCAAACGCCCTTGAGAAGATCGCCGGAGACACTGAGCAGCTCGAAGCCGCCAACCGGGCCACGGCGCATCTCTATATCGCCCAGCCGATCAAGAAATTCGAAAATCGTAAGCGTGGACTCTTTGATACGCACCCGCCTATTGGCGAGAGGATTGCCATACTGAGGGCGATGGCATCGGGTAGCGCGGGCGAGGCCGCGGGCTAGAGGAATAACCGGCTTTCAGTCAAAGTGCCTTACTGAAAACTGGGACTTGACCACAGGTTGATTTCCGGATAATATTCCAAAACCCACTCCGCTTGTTCCTATCTGTATCTCCCTCTTCTCCAACGGTGCCCATTTGACCCGAGGATATTTCCATTCTGACGAGAAGACCTGTTCCACTACCTGTGAAGCGGTTGTGTCTCCAGCCGGTGCGATGTTCGACCATGAGCTGGTGGGTATGATCCTGGGCCAGGAAACGAGCGGACCCGGGCTCACCGGCATAAGCGAGGATATATTCATGCTGTTCTCGGGCAGGGCCCTGTCGCCGGTCAGCGCCGAGGAGATAAGCTTGAAGTGCGGCCTGCCGGAGGAGGAATCCTCGCGTCTCGCCGCCTCCATCGAGTTTGCACGGCGGCTGCTGATGCCGGATGAGGGGCAGGGTCCCATCCGTTCACCGCGAGACGCCTGCCAGGCGGCAGCGTCGATCCGGTTTGAAGAGAAAGAACACTTTCTCACCCTGTATCTGAATGCCCGTAACGTTATGATACACAAGGAGACGGTTTCCATCGGCAGCCTGAACGCCAACATCGTACATCCTCGTGAGGTGTTTCGCCCCGCCATAGCCAGAGCGGCCGCCGCCTTGATCCTGATCCACAATCACCCGTCCGGTGATGTCACGCCCAGCCAGGAAGACCTGAATCTGACTGCGCGGCTGGTGGATGCGGGGCGTCTCCTCGGCATCGAAGTCCTCGACCATGTTATTGTTTCCAGTCGAAGCTATCTCAGCTTTCGTAGCGAATCCTACATTTAAATCAGGGCTGCGGTTCAGCCGGCACGAACTATTTTCCTGTAAATTTGGGATAACGTATGGAATTGGCGTGATAAATCGTCAAAATCCGGAAGATGTCAAATATGAAATTTAACTCATGTTTGTGGAAAACCGTCATTTATATGATTTCGGCGTCCACGTATGACCTCCAGGTCACTTTATTGGAATCATAAAAAACATTATACAATTGGCTGACTTTGGCAATAGGGTCATTAGCAGGGTCTTTGCTCAAAAATAGGGTTCCGGACTCTCTTTGTCATAATTCGGCCACCAGGCATTGTCAACCCTTTTAATGCTTTTAGGAATGCGGAATCCGGGAGTTATCCACATTATCCACAGTTCTGCATAAGTATGGCGGACGCTCTTCCGCATGTTTGTTGACTTTGCTTGAAAACTGTCTGTATACTAGCTAGTCGGTTTAACCGAAAAAGGACAATTCGTTGAAGCGCACTTATCAGCCAAATAAGAGGAAAAGAAAGAAAGCCCACGGTTTCCGGATCCGGATGAGCACGAAGGCCGGACGCCGTGTATTGAAAAGACGCAGGGCCAAGGGCAGGAAGAGGCTATCGGCCTAGGTTCCACGACGGTTCCAGTGGAGAAAAAAACCCGGCTAACCAAGTCGGCCGATTTCCAGCGGGTCTACCGGCGCGGCAAGTCAGTCGCCGGACGGTATGCGGTTCTATACTACTTCGAACGCACTGGAGAATCGGACGAAGGAGTCTCCAGACTGGGTTTGTCGGTGTCAAAAAAAGTCGGCACGGCCACGGTCAGGAACCTGGTGAAGCGGACGCTCAAGGAATGCTTCCGGGCTCGCCAGGAGCATATTGTGTCAAATTATGATTATGTAATTATCGCCCGTCCCGGGCTGGCGGAGTTCATGGAGAAGAGCCAGTTTGAGGGGGTTGTCGAGATGACAATCGAACTCTTTCGGCGGGCTAACCTGGTTCAGGAAACAGACTAAATTGAAACGCATACCCATTCTGCTGATCGGTCTCTACCGGAGGCTGATATCACCGCTCATGCCGCAGCGCTGCAAGTACTACCCTTCCTGCTCTGCCTATTCCATCCAGGCCGTGAAGGAGTGGGGTATATTCAGGGGCTCTGCCATGTCCGCCTGGCGCTTGCTTCGATGCAATCCCTTTTCCCACGGCGGCCATGATCCTGTAAGGAAACGGCAGCCATGAATCTGCAAGATAAGTTTGATTTTATCATCAGCCCGCTGGACGAGCTTCTTAAGCTCATCCACGATAATCTCGGTGTTTCATGGGCTATCTCCATCATCATCCTGACGATCCTGGTGCGCATCGTGCTTATCCCGCTTACAGTGAAGCAGTATACGTCAATGCGCGCCATGCAGAAGCTTCAGCCGAAGATCAAGGAGCTGCAGGCCAAGTACAAGGACGACAAACAGAAGCTCAACGAAGAGATGATGAAGTTCTACAAGGAGAATAAGGTAAATCCCTTCGGCTCCTGTTTGCCGCTGCTTTTGCAGATGCCTATTTTTATGGCGCTCTATATCATGCTTTCCAACAAGGTGTTCCCCGAGGGCGATTCTCTCGTGTTCCTTTGGATCGACAGCATAAAGGACCCGGACAAGATGCTGGTTTTTCTTTATATGGGCACCCAGTTACTGTCCAGTCTGCTGATGTCCGCGACGGTTGATAAATCCCAGAGGATGATCATGATCCTGATGCCGCTGGGCCTCGGGGTATTCTTTCTTATCAATCCCTTTCCGTCCGGCGTACTTCTCTACTGGGTTACGACAAACGTATGGACGATCGGTCAGCAGCTGATTGTAAAACAGATTATCCAGGCAAAGGAGGGAGTGCCGGAGCCGGAAACGGTTCCAGCCAAAGCGCCACAAAAGGTCAAAAAAGTCCCTCAAAAGGCCAAGAAAACCGGAGGCAAAGGTGGAGGAAAACCAAAAAAGTAGCAGCAATGTATTGATGGCCAAAGGGGAAGGCAAGACTCTTCAGGAGGCGAAATCGATAGCTCTGGAGAAGCTCGAGGCTCAGGTGGGGCAGCTTGACCCGGACAAGGTGGAGATAATCGTTCTGTCCGAAGGCTCCAAGGGCTTTCTTGGCATGGGTTCGGCAATGGCACGGGTCGAGGTCAGGATGCCGGGCGTTAAAATCGCCGAAGACAAATCAGGTTTTCAGGCGGAGACAGGTTCAGAATCCGTGCCACCCGCGGCAAGGGGCTCCGGCAAGGAAAATCCTGAAGCTGAAGCCCGTCTCAGGGAGCTTCTGGAAAAGGTGATCGACGCCATGGGTCTTGAGGCAAGCGTCAGCATCACTTATGGTGACGAGGAAATCATCGGCAATATCGCCGGTGATGACCTGGGCCTGTTCATAGGCAGGCACGGGCAGACCATGGATGCCGTCCAGTATCTTTCGAATATCATCACCTTCCGGGGTCTTGATAACCGTATGCGCGTGGTCATCGACGCGGAAGATTATCGCGACCGGCGGGTGGAAGTCCTCGAGTCGATGGCCGACAGAGGCGCCTCTGAAGTGCTCAAGGGCAAAAACGATTATGAGTTAAAACCGATGAGCGCGGCCGAGCGGCGCATCGTGCACATGTTTCTCCAGGACAGGGATGGCATAGAGACCTTCAGCGAGGGCAGGGAGCCGTTCCGCCGGGTGATCATAGCCAGGTCTGGCGACTAGCTAGAGTTCGGTGGGGTACCCCGCCTCTTCAATCGCCTTCCTGATCGCCTCCAGGTTAACCGCGCTTTCATCGTAGGAGACAACGACCTTTTTTGATTCCGGGTCCGCATTAATAGAGCTTACGCCTGCCAGTGCTGAACCCGCGTTCTCAATCGCCATTTTGCAGTGACCACAAGACATCTTCTGCGCTGTGAGTGTCACCTGTTTCATCCAGACTCCTTTACTTCAGGCTGTAATTTCCTGGCTGCCGTATGTAAGCCTTCCATGCCTAAAGGATAACAGAGCCAAATGGAGAAAATAAGGGAACTGTTTTCGCGCCATAAAAAAGAACGAGAAGAAAGGAAGTCACATGCTGGCAGAGATCGCGTCAAAAGGGGCAACGCAGCGCTATCCGCTCTCCGTAAAGGTGGCATGCTCCTGGTGCGGTTCGGATGTACCCCTGCCGTCAGGAGATTTCAGCGGAGTCTGCATAGACTGCGGAACAGTGATGTTTCGTGATCCCGGAATTCCCAATCTCACGAGGCATCCCGATTTTGAGCAATGCATAAAGAGCATGGAAGACGGCATCGCCAATCACATCGGTAGACCCGTACCGGTACCAGCTGTCTAGCTTTTAATCGCTATAACCAGGCGTTCCGCTCAGTGGGTGGTCACAACACTGGTGCCGCCGCCAAAATAGTTCCAGACTATATATCCACCCTGGAAATTGGTGCGCCTGCCTCCAGGTACTCCATATTCATCCGAGACCGGCAGCCCCAACGGACCGGCTGGCCCACCGCCGAGCAGGTATCTCGCGAGGATTGCTCCGTAGACCTGATTTGTTCCCGTTGCCAGAGACCAGTAAATTCTTCCTCGCTCGAACTGGCCCTCGCGAGCTCCCGGTTTGCCGTTAATGTCCTTCTCTTCAGCGATCGGCAGTCCGTAGGTCTGGGAGGCTCCCACTGCCTTGTACTTGGCCAGGATGGCGCCATATACAGGGACGCTGCCCGTCGTCAGCGACCAGTAGATGCTCCCTCTGGAAAACTCACTCATCCGGCCACCGGAAACACCCGGGGCATTGATCTCATCAGTCAGCGGGAAGCCCATTCCAGCCGTGCCTCCCAGCTGGTCGTACTTTGCCATAATTGCCCCGCATACATGATGTGGACCCGTTTCCGGCGACCAGTAGATCCTGCCCGACTGTAGATTGGAAACCCTGCCACCCGGCGTGGCATACTCGTCTGAGGTTGGAAGTCCCGCTCCAGCCGGTCCACCCATCGCGAGATACTTCGCCAGTATCGCGCCGTAAACCAGCTGTGGGCCATATCCGGCCGACCAGTAGATCCTGCCACGCTCCAATATCGTCAGCCGTGCTCCGGGCTTGCCCGGGACGTCGGTCTCATCGCTCGTCGGCAGGCCCATCGAAGCCGGTCCGCCCAACGCCAAATACCTG
>JBBAAB010000091.1:0-6200 GCA_041658445.1 Thermoleophilia bacterium | reverse complement strand
CAACAGTTTTGCGAGTTTCATCTATCGTATCGCTCGCGTGTTCGTGTGGCCGTTCTTCGGGCTGGTAGCCGAACCGACTTCGAATGGCAGCGTATTCGAGGTGTCTTCGATCATCGCCATGACCGTCTACCTGTTGATCGCCTGGGGCATCACGCGCCTTATTTACCTGGTCATGAAGCCGTCGCGCGTGCGGCACGTGCGTACAGTGAACAGACACTAGTGTCTGTTCACTGATTCGGGGCAAACCTACCGTCAGAGAAAGATCAGGGTGACCGGCATGAGCTTGCTTGCATTTCTTTTCGTAGGGCTGATCGCCGGCTGGCTGGCCGGAATGATTATGCGGGGAGGGGGCATGGGAGTGATTGCCGATATTATCGTCGGCGTGATCGGCGCCTTTATCGGCGGTTACATTTTCTCGGCGCTGGGGGTTAACAGCGGCGACAGCTGGATCGGCTGGATTCTCACAGCGCTGGCGGGATCAGTGGTTCTGCTCTTCGTCGTTAACCTGTTCTCCGGCGGCGGCCGCCGCGCCACCAAAAACTGACGTACCCGGAAAAGGCGGCCGGCTGACAGCGGCCTTTTCTGTTGCCTTGCGACACAAGCGTCGACAACCCTGGCTTCGGTCCAGGCCAGCCTTCTAGAAAAGCCCGTCTTCTTCCACGTCGGCTGTCTCGAGTTCGCTTGCCGGCAGCTCCAGCATCTTCACCCCGGGAAGCTGCGCGCCGACGATACCCTCCAGGTCGCCGTGCATGCCGGCCGCCCCCAATAGCACACGCTCGATCTGCTTCTCGCGTTTCGACCACAATTTCTGCATGGCTACCTGCTCCTTGTGCAGGTCTTTGCGCATCTCCATGAACGGTTCGACGATGGCCTCGACCCGCTGGCGGAACTCCGCCCCCGAGATGTAGTCGTAGATCATCTCCATCTTGCCGCTCTTGCCCTCCTGGGCGCTACGGGAATGAGTCAGCTCGACCAGGCCCTGCCTCAGGGCTGACGCTAGCCCGATGCAGGACGAAAAATCGGTCAGCCAGACACCGTCGTATTCGCAGATACCCTCGGCATCCCTGGGAAAGACCGTCGATGTCAGAACCGCTACATCGGCCCGCACGGCCCGCTGGTCGTCCTTGAGCTTGGAGATCCAGTCATTGGCCCAGTTTTTGGTCCGCTTGGATTCCCAGATGATCTTGCCGCAGGGCTGGCCCAGCAGATTGTGGACTGTCTGGATGACGTCGGCTCCCCGCATGCCCTTGGGGACCGGATCGATCTCGTCATGGGGGAACTTCTGCCTGAGCAGGTCTTCCAGCTCCAGCTCGTATGCTTCACCCTGGGCCTGCTGCGAACCCTGCTCGGCCCGTTGTTTCAAATCTTCGATCTGCTTGAGCATGGCCGCCATCTTCTCGTCTTTCTCGCGGTCGCTCAGACGATGGTCCTCGGATACTTTCTGCTCCGTTTCCTTTCTGATCGCCTCTCGCTGCTGGTCCAGCTCTCGCTGCAGCTTAAGCTCTAGATTGCGCTCCCGCTCCTCGATCTCGCGGGTCTTCCGGCGCAGCTCGATCTCGGCAGCCTGCGCGGCCTCAAGCTGCTCGCTCTTCTCTTTTATCTGCTCGTCGCGGTCTTTCAGCTCCAGGGCAAGCCTTTCGCCGGCCTTCTTCTCCGCTTTCTGCTCGATTTCCGCCTTTTCATCGCTGAATTTCCGGCTGTATTCGGCGGAAATAGTCTGTCGCAGTTCGTCCGCGATCTGACGGGTCAGGGCTTCACTGAGCGGAATCTTCTCGCCGCATTTCGGACAGGTGATGAATTGTTCATCCATTATGAATACTCCCTTTTTTATAACGGGAGCCAATCATACAGGATGGGATGGATGGAAAAAACATGCATCGGCGAAATAATGAATGGATCTATGCGGGAAATAACCGATGAGAGTTGTTTCTGGTGGCGAGGCCCGGAATCGAACCGGGGACGCCAGGATTTTCAGTCCTGCGCTCTACCGACTGAGCTACCTCGCCTTGGGCGCCGTTGCGGCTGCAATCCAGTGCTGATACACGACCGTGGAGGCCGTATTCCAGAAATAAATCCGTGCCGCTGGTGCAGGCGCATTTTAGCGGTTTGCAGCTATAAGTGCAATTGCGCGATGCATCGGCGGTCCCGCCATACAGCGCCCCTGCAGGTTGCCAATCCGTCTCATTTATTTGCTCATGCAACTGGAAACTGATATCATCGGTTCCCGTTACTGCCAACGACCTGCAGGGTCCCGACCACCTTGATAATGAACGAAAATCCCCATCATCCTGCCCCCAGCACCGGTGATGTCGCCGAGTCGCGTGAGTTGTCAGAGCTTCGCGAGCGGCTCGAACAATCCCTGAATGAAATCCACATTCTCAGGCAGCAGTTGCGTGAATACCCCGAGCAGCTGGAGCAGAAGGTGCGGGAGAGGACCAAGGAGCTGGAGGCGGTCAACCGAATCGCCAGCACGGTCAGCCGCTCGCTCAATCTGGACAAGGTACTCAGGGATTCCCTCGCCGAGGTGCTCGAAGTCCTGGGTCTTGGGCACGGCGCTGTCTTCCTCACCGATGAGCGCAAGGGCGAATTTAATCTCATGGTCCACCAGGGTCTGCCTGACGATGTCATCAGCGAGATGGAGGTGACACCCCTGGGTGAGGGATGCCCGGGCGCGGTAGCCGTCAAGGGCGAGCCGATTCTGGTGGACGACATCGACGAAAGCGATCGCCGGCACAGTTCGCTGGCAAACTATCCGGAATTCAGATCCATGGCCGGTATTCCCCTGGGGTCAAAAGGCAAGGTGCGCGGCGTGCTTTGTGTGCTCAGCCATCATACGGGCCGTTTCGGGCCGGAAGACCTCAAGTTGCTGGTCACTATCGGCAGCGAGATCGGCGTCGCCATCGAGAACGCCTGGCTCTACGAAAAATCGTACGCCCACTCAAAAAAGATGGAAGAGCTGTCCATGACCGACAGCCTCACGCATCTCTTCAATCGCCGCCACTTCTACCGCCGCCTCAAGGAAGAAATGAAGCGGGCCAAACGGCAGAAACATGCGGTATCACTGCTGGTCGTCGACCTCGACAACCTCAAGGAGTACAACGACAAACACGGACACATCAAGGGGGACGAAGCGCTGCGTGGGGTCGCCCAGGCGGTCACGGCCAGCATCAGGCAGGACGTTGATACCGGTTACCGCTATGGCGGCGACGAGTTCGCTGTCATCCTTCCATATAGCGATGAAGCGGAGGCGGCGGATGTCGCCGAGAGGATCAGAAAGACATTCGAGGATTTCGGTTTTGAGGGCACCAGCCTGAGCATCGGTCTCGCCGAGATCGATTTCGTGGAAGACCTGGACGACTTCGTCACCCGCGCGGACACGGCCATGTACGTCGCCAAAAACTCCGGCGGCAACAAGGTTCATATCGATAAAACCTAGTTTCCGGTTCCCGGATTCCGGGGGCCGCAGGGACGTACGTTTCCTACGTTTCCTAAATCCATGCCTTTTATTTTTTACTCCCCTGAAATTTCAAATTTAGGAAACATAGGAAACGTACGTCCCCTTTAATTTTTCTTTAATTTTTTATGGTATTCGCCTGGCGGGGAGTGATAAAATTCAACCCCTGTAGTGAACAGACAGTAACAAGGAACTGAGGATAAAATGACCGAAACATTTCTGAACCTGATCGGCGGCAAGTGGGTCGCCGCTTCTTCTGGTGGAACGTTTGCAGACATCAACCCCGCCAACACTGACGATGTGGTCGCGCATTTCCAGTCATCCAGTGTTGATGACGTCAAGGCGGCAGTCGCCGCGGCTCAGGATGCGAGGGCGGCCTGGCGCGCGACATCGGCTCCGAAGCGCGGCGAGATACTGGCGCGGACCGCGCGCATAATCGAGCGCGATCTGGACAGGATCGCCGAAGGGCTCACGCGGGAGGAAGGTAAAACCCTGGTCGAGGCCAAAGGCGAGACCGCGCGCGCTGTGCAGATTTTTGATTACTTCGCCGGCGAGGGCAGGCGGCTCTGTGGCGAGACCACGCCGTCCGAGTTCGGCCGTACGTTGCTCTATACGGTACGCGAGCCGCTGGGTGTCGTCGGTCTGATCACTCCCTGGAACTTCCCCGTGGCCATCCCCGCCTGGAAGCTGGCGCCGGCCCTTGTGAGCGGTAACACCGTCATTCTCAAGCCGGCGAGCGCGGCACCATTTACGGCGATGAACATCGTCCTCGCCCTCGAGGAAGCGGGGCTACCGCCCGGAGTCGTCAATTTCGTAACCGGCAGGGGTTCGGTCGTGGGCCGGGAGCTGGGCGCTAACCCGGCCGTCAAGGGAATATCGTTTACGGGTTCCGATACCGTCGGCTGTTCGCTCTACGGCCAGGTCACCGGCCGCGGGGGCAAGGCGCAGTGCGAGATGGGCGGTAAAAATCCCGTCATCGTACTCGAGGACGCCGACCTCGACAAGGCAGTTAACCTTTGTATCAATGGCGCCATGTGGTCGACGGGACAGAAGTGCACGGCGACCAGCAGGGCCATCGTCCACGAGAGTGTGGTCGAGGAGTTCACAAAACGGGTACTCGAAGGCGTCGCGGCGATCCGGGTCGGGAACGGGCTTGATGAGGACACGCAGGTCGGTCCGAGTATCGACAAGGCGCAGCTTGACATCGTACTCGAATACATCGAGATCGGGAAGCAGGAGGGGGCGAAGCTGCTCACGGGCGGCAACCGCCTGGCCGGTCCCGAATATGACAAGGGATTTTTCGTGGAGCCGACCGTCTTCGGTGATGTTAAAGCCGACATGCGTATCGCTCAGGAGGAGATATTCGGGCCGGTGCTCGCCATCATCCCGGTGGCCGATTTCGAGGAGGCCATGAGCGTGGCCAACGAAGTCAGGTTCGGCCTCAGCGCTGCTATCTGCACGCAGAATCTCTCAAGGGCGATGGAGTTCGTCGACCGCATCGAGGCCGGGCTCGTGCATGTCAACTCGCCCACCGTCGGCGCTGAGGTGCAGGTGCCGTTCGGTGGAATGAAGGATTCCAGCACCGGTACGCGCGAACAGGGCCGCGTGGCGGTTGACTTCTACACCGAGATCAAAACGGTTTACCTGGAGTATTGAGCCCGGTATTCCGCGTAGGCTTCGGCTTGGTACCGGCAGGGAATATTCTTACTGAAAAAAGGAGCAACATGTCAACGAAAAAATCACTGGGCGCGAAGACCATAGCTTTTCCCACACCGGCCTGGGCTGTTGCCACCTACGACAGCGAAGGCAAACCCAATGTTATGACAGTCGCCTGGGGCGGCATTTGTTGTTCGAAACCTCCATGCGTTGCCGTGTCCCTGCGCAAGGCGACATATACCTACGAGGCCATCTCCGCGAGGCAGTCGTTCACGGTCAACATCCCCTCGGCGAGCCAGGTGATGGCGGTGGACTTTTTCGGCGTTAACTCCGGCCGGAAAATCGACAAGTTCGCGGCAACGGGACTGACGCCGGTAAAAAGCGAGCTGGTAGACGCTCCGTTCATTGACGAGTTTCCCCTGGTGCTGGAATGCCGCGTGCTCCATACGCTGGAGATCGGGCTGCATACACAGTTTGTCGGGGAGATAATCGACGTGAAGGCCGACGAATCGCTGATCACAGATAGTGGCCTCGACATGGAGGCGATCAGACCGTTCGCCTTTATCCCGGAAAACAGGGAATATCGCGTTATCGGCGAGAGCCTGGGAAAGGCCTTTTCCATCGGCAGGGAGCAGAAAGACTCCTGAGCGATCCGGATTTTCGGGAAAGGAACGGTAAAATGAAACTAGTTCAATTCCACATTCCTGGCGCGGGTGTCCGCCTGGGTGTTCTCCAGGGGGGCAGAGTCTACAACCTTACGGCCGTCGAGCCGGTATGGGATTCTTTTTTGACACTCATCGAGGTTTCAGGTGGAAAGGCAGACGTGCTCGAAGAGCTTGTGGTTGAGAAAATATCACAGCTTCCGGATGAGGCGTATGACTGGGAAGAGCTTGACCAAACTGCCGACTTCTCGAAAAAGCACCTGCTCATGCCGATATTTCCGCCGGAGGTATGGGGTTTCGGGGTAACCTACCAGCGCAGCGCCGAGGCGCGCGACGCCGATGTCGCAAGCCAGATGGATTCCACCGCCAGCATCTACGACCGCGTCTATCACAGCGAGCGTCCCGAATGTTTTTTCAAGGCGACAACG
>JBBAAB010000090.1:0-6207 GCA_041658445.1 Thermoleophilia bacterium | reverse complement strand
CGTGATGGTTCGGCCTATTCGTACCTGCCGATGTCAGTCAGGCGTTTCCCGCCGGCGCCGGAGCTTGCCCGCATAATGAAAGAGGCGGGACTGGTCGATGTCAGCTACCGTTTGCTGGCGGGCAGCATCATCGCCCTTCATTCGGGGACGGTAAAGTGACCGGTAATGATCGATCGCCGACCGCGCTCGAACAGTTCAAGTCCAGCTGTTGGGCGAATGTATCAGGGCACATGGCTGAGTGTGAACAGCGTCTCGCAGAGGCTACGGAGGCGCCTGGAGGAACGCTCGGTGAGGCCTGCGCGATGACATTGGCGGCCGGCGGTAAACGCTTGCGGCCACTACTGGTTTTATTAACCACAAAAAAATTAAATGGTATTAACGAGGCTCAAATCGCGGCTGGAGTCGCCGTGGAGCTGGTCCACATGGCGACCCTGGTGCACGATGACGTTCTCGATGACGCAAAGCTCCGAAGGGGACACCCCACGCTTGTGGCCGGCTATGGGCCTTCCGTGAGCATGACTGCAGGCGACTATCTTTTTTCCCGCGCTTTTGCCGTTTTGGCCGGGAGTGGTTCAGATCGGGCGGTTTCCCTGCTGACCGGTGTGAGCCTGGATCTGAGTCTTGGTGAACTGGTTCAAATGGAGCAGGCCCACGATATCGATCTTTCCCGTGATGCCTACGAAAAGCGTTGCCGGCTCAAGACATCCGGCCTGTTTTCAGCCGCATGTCAGCTTGGCGCTGTTCTTTCTGAATGTTCCGGGGCAACGGTGAAGGCCATGGAGAGATTTGGACACTGTATCGGGTTGTCTTTTCAGATCTCTGATGACATCCTCGATCTTGCCGGTGAAGTGTCGGAAACCGGAAAGCGCGTCGGAACCGACCTGCGCGATGGAACAGTGACGCTGCCCCTTATAATGGCGCTGGGACTCGACCCTTCCCTGGCCACGATGTTTGATGGAAAACTCCCGGAGGAGCGGTTCACTGAGATCGTCATGAAAGTGAGAGAATCGGGCGGCCTAGAAAAGGCGCGGGAGAAAGCTTGCGAATACGTTGAAGAGGCCGCTGCCGTTCTCGACACGGTTACCGATGAGCTGGACACCGGTCCCCTTCGACTGATCGCTGAGATGACAGTGCAAAGAAGAGTGTAATATCAGATGATACGAAACTGGGAGGTTTAATGATCCGGGTAATTGTCAACGGAGCCATGGGCAGAATGGGCCGAACGGTCTGCGACGCTGTCATGGCCGAAGAAGATTTACAGCTAGTCGCCATGATCGATCCGGCGTTTCAGAAAGAAGAGTCGCGCGCCGGTTTAAACGCCGCCGGTATTCCGGGATTTTCAACGCTTGCCGAGTGTCTTGAGCAGGTGCGGGCTGACGTGGCTGTTGATTTCACCGTTCCCGATGCTGTTTTCGCAAATGTGATCGCATGCCTGAAGGCGGAGATTCATTGCGTGGTCGGGACTACGGGTATAAGGCAGGAGCAGCTACTGAAGATCGAATCCCAGACACACACCAGCGGCGTCAACTGCCTCATTGCTCCGAATTTTGCCATCGGCGCGGTTCTGATGATGGAAGTATCACGCGCTATCGCCCGGCATATGCTCTCCTGCGAAATCATCGAGCTGCACCACGACCAGAAACTGGACGCGCCGTCCGGGACGGCGCTCAGGACGGCGGATCTGATCGCCCAGGAGCGTGAAGCAGGAGCTCCCGCGCCGGCGGGTCCCGAGGGGCACGCTGCCCGTGGTGATAACCACCGGGGTATCCCGATACACAGCGTCAGGCTCCCCGGGCTGGTTGCTCACCAGGAGGTCATTTTCGGAGGCCAGGGACAGACGCTCAGTGTGCGCCACGATTCCATATCACGGGAGTCATTCATGCCGGGGGTGGTTCTGGCAGTCCGCCGGGTCGCGGATCTGGACGGTATTGCGGTGGGGCTGGAGAAGGTCATGGAAATCTGAAATAATACTTTATTAACCAGGGGACGGGTTTTGGCCTGTCCTGACGAAAAAGAGCGCAGGCGAAAAAACCTGCGCCGAAAGATCCAGGAGAAAATGAACCGGTCACTCGGAGATATAATCACCGCCATGGCTACCGCTCTTCACGAGGACGGGTCGGTCAATTATGAAGGAACAGCCCGACTGGCCGCTTATCTGATCGACAACGGCTCAGACGGGCTGGTGGTCAGCGGCACGACGGGTGAATCACCCACTCTGACCGACGATGAGAAGGTTGAACTCTTCCGCGTGGTTAAAGAAGCCGTGGGTGACCGTGCGACCATAATCGCCGGCACCGGCTCCAATGACACCGCCCACAGCGTCGAGCTCACCGAAAGGGCGACCGGGGTGGACGTGGACGGCATTCTGGCTGTAACGCCTTATTACAACAAGCCGCCGGTAGCCGGGGTCGTGGCCCACTTCAAGGCTATCGCTGCCGTTACTGACAAGCCGGTTATCCTCTATAACATCCCCGGCCGGTGCGTGACCAATATCGAGCCGGAAACGCTGGCCGAGCTCAACGAGGTTGAAAACATCATAGCCGTCAAGCAGGCCAATCCCGATCTGGAGCAAACGCGACGGCTCAGCGAAATCTGCGATATGGGTATTTATGCGGGAAATGATGACATGGTCTATCCGCTGCTGGAGTATGGCGGCTGGGGCGGTATCTGCGTGACCTCGCATCTGGCCGGCCCGCAGATGAAGAAGATGGTCGAGCTCTACCGGAGCGGCAACATCGAAGCCGCCAGGGCGATCGACGAAGCACTGGCGCCTCTTTACGAGGCCATCTTTATCGCGACAAACCCCATTCCCATCAAGGCGGCGCTGAATATGCTGGGCCATGAAGTCGGCGGACTGCGTCTGCCGCTTGTACCAGCCACCGAGTCTGAAGAATCAGTGATCAGGCGGACGCTCGAGCAGCTCGACCTGGCCCGGCAGCGGGCATAGAGCCCGCATTGCCCTGTTTCCCGCATGCCCCAGGGCAGGAATAACCCCTTTGGAAGCGAAAATCTACTTATCAAAATAAAGATGTCTGTCTGTTACCGAAGGTAGGGATTCGGGCAGATATTTTATGCTGCAATGAAACTTTTCCCAGTCCCCGGCGTGGAGTTGAGCGAAATAGACAAGCCAAAACTTAAAATCATTCCTCTTGGCGGTCTCGGCGAGATCGGCAAGAACATGATGGTGATGGAATATGATAAGCGCCTGCTCGTCATCGACGCGGGGCTCATGTTTCCCCGCGACGACCTGTTGGGAATCGATCTGATCATCCCCGATTTCCAGTTTCTGCGCGATCGCGCCGACCAGATAGAAGCAGTCGTGCTGACACATGGTCACGAGGACCACGTGGGAGCACTGCCTTTTCTGCTACGACAGATCAATGTACCCGTTTACGGAACACGTCTGACCCTCGGGCTGGTTCGCAAGAAGCTGGAGGAGCACGGTCTGGTAGAAGAGGCTGACCTGCGCGAGATAGTCGAAAACGAGCCCAAACAGATAGGTCCCTTCCTCTGTGACTTCATCAGCGTTGCCCACAGTATTCCGGATGGAGTGGCCATCGCTGTAAAAACGCCCGTTGGAACCGTGGTTCACTCGGGAGATTTCAAGCTTGATTCCAACCCCATAGACAAACGTCGCACGGATTTAAGCAAGTTCGGGGATCTGGGCAGGGAAGGCATTTTGCTGCTTCTTTCAGACAGCACCAACGCCGAAGTGGATGGAATCACCGGTCCGGAAAGGTCTGTGGGCGCCGCCCTGGACCAGATTTTTGCCCATGCACCCGGGCGCGTTATCGCGGCCTCCTTCGCTTCCCATATACACAGAATTCAGCAGATCGTCAATGCCGCGCGCCGGCATCGACGCAAAATGATCGTCATCGGTCGCTCGATGGTCACAAACGTCCAGATTGCCAAGGAGCTCGGATATCTAACGATTCCCGAGGATATGGAGATAAAACTGGGTGAAATCGACAACTACAGGCCATCCAAGATCCTGATCCTCTCCAGTGGCAGCCAGGGAGAGCCCATGGCGGCGCTGACCAGGATGGCGTTCGGTGACCACAGGAAAGTGAGCCTGTCTGAGGGCGACACCGTGGTTTTATCGGCCCGGCCGGTCCCTGGTAATGAGGTTGGCGTGCACAATGTCATCAACCGTCTTTTTAAGAAAGGTGTGCGGGTCGTTTATGAGGCGGTAGCCCCGGTGCACGTTTCCGGCCACGCTTCCCGTGAAGAGCTGAAAATGCTTATCAACGAGACCCGGCCCAAATATTTTATGCCCATCCACGGTGAATACCGCCACCTGCATTTTCACGCCGAACTGGCCGAGGAGCTGGGGATGGATCGCAAGCACATCATCAAAGCCTCCAACGGCGACGTCGTCGAGGTGTCCGGCGGCAAGGTTAAGATAGTAGACAGAATCGACGCCGGCATGACCTTTGTTGATGGTCTGGACGTCGGTGATATCAAGGATGTAACGCTGCGTGACCGGCAGAAGCTGTCACGCGACGGGAGTTTCATCGTGGTCGCTCCCGTTCGGGAACAGGATGGTTCGATGGTATCGAAGCCCGAAATAACCGCCAAGGGTTTTGTCTACATGGGGGATCGCCGCGCACTCCTCAAGGATGTCTCGCGGTTAGTGGAGGAAACATTGATCGACAGTTCCAGCAAGGGGATCAGCGATGCCAGCATACTGCAGGAACATATACACAGCAGGCTTGCCAAGTTCCTGTATAAGAAAACAAAGAAACGGCCGCTGATCATGGCGGTGATCCTGGAAGTATAAAAGGTATGAGGAGAAGCCGCATGGCAACACGAAAGACAAAAATGGGCGGCAGAAAAAGCGGGGCGTCGAAGAGGAAAAAGTCGAGGCCCGGGGGAAAGCGCGACCTGCGCCGCCTGCGCGAACTGGGTGGTCTGGCCCTTGTGGCCATCGGGATCTTCATGGCGATGGTGCTCTACCTGGGCTGGTCGGGTGGCCTGTTGGGTACGGCCGCTGAATCGGCCTTGAGTTATCTGTTCGGTGTTATGGCTATCCTCGCTCCGCCTGCCCTGATCCTGGGTGGTGCTTTTCTGATTTTCCCCGAGATTCCCCGGGGACCCCGAGGCTTCCAGGTTGGTTCAGGCCTGCTCATCGCGGCGCTATTTCTCATCACGGGCGCCAATACCTTCTCGGTTATCGGCAGTGACCCTGCCCACGAGGGGTTTTTCCGAAGCGAGTATTTTTCGACTCACGGCGGTATCACCGGTGACGCTCTTTACTGGCTTACCGGTTCGCTGCTGGGAGACGCAGGCAGCACGGTTGCGGTTGTTTTCCTTCTGCTTGCTTCCCTGTTCCTAATCACAGGCGCATCAGTAAGGGCTGTTTTGCTGACATCGGGAAAACGGGCAGGAAGAGCCGCGGCAAGCGCCCATCGTGGCACCAGGCAACTGGGTCATAATCTTGTTGAAAGAAAGGCCCAGGCCGCGGGCGATAGTCAAATCGGCGAAATGATCGAAGCCGCTCCACTGGACGGCGCCGAGACCTTTCCCGACATCTTTAATGGCAAACCGGCGCTGGCGCTGGTAGATGATTCCGCAACATCCGTTCACGAGATGGAAGAATTTGATGAAAAAGATGTCACGCAGGAGGCTGGGCCTGTCCAGGAAAAGCTGTTTCCCAAGACCGGGGAAGAAGAGGAGGCCTGCTACATCCTTCCCAATCCCGACTTGTTGAGAAAAAGTGATGGCAGGGTCGAGGGCAGCGGCGCGGACAATACCGACCGGGTAAGCCGTGTGCTTGTGGAGACCCTGGCAAGCTTTCGTATCGAGGCAAAAATGGTTGGCACTGTATCGGGACCACGGGTTACCCGATACGAGCTTCAACTGGCTCCGGGCATCCAGGTAAAGAAAGTCTCGGCGCTGAAAAACGATATCGCGATGGCGCTGGCGACCACTGATATCAGGATTCTTACTCCCATCCCGGGCAAGTCTGCGGTGGGTGTCGAGGTTCCCAATACCAGTCCCAACATGGTGACCCTGGGTGATATTTACCGGGGATTCCCGGCAAGTTCAGGACCATTGATGGCCTGGCTCGGCAAGGACATAGCAGGCAAGCCGGTTTTTGCCGATCTGGCCCAGATGCCGCACCTGCTGGTAGCGGGCACGACCGGTTCCGGCAAGAGCGGTTGTATCAACTGCATGGTTTCGTCCGTACTGCTTCGCAGTTCTCCG
>JBBAAB010000089.1:0-6214 GCA_041658445.1 Thermoleophilia bacterium | reverse complement strand
CAATTTCGAAAAGGCTTTAACGGTCGTAGGATCATAATGCCTGCGGGGTTATCGGATTACGAACCGCAGGCGCAGGTTGTCAAGCCTGCGCATCACACGATTTTCGGTCTCTCACCAATATCCGGACCCGCCAGAAGGCATCATTTGAAATCAATTCGGCTTGTCGTGCTGGATCAGGAAGGGACGCTGTATCGATGTTCGGAGAGGCAATGAAAAAATTCTAGATAGCGGCAGCGCTGGATTATTGTTGGACGATAAACTACATTTAAAGGCAGTTTTTCAATGATCGGCGGGCGGGATAATGGAGAGGCCGAGGTCGGCAAGCCTGAAGTTGTGAGAGCGCCTGAAAAAAATGCTTGCGACCACGGGAGAATGGGTTGAGCGCGGATAAAGTAGCTGTGAAAATAGAGACAAAGAATACGGAGACCGTTTCCACAGGTAAGCCGTCTGCCGGAAATAGCGGTTCCGATATTCTCTTCTACATGATCCTGGTCG
Organism: Thermoleophilia bacterium; assembly: GCA_041658445.1. Classification (GTDB taxonomy): domain Bacteria; phylum Actinomycetota; class Thermoleophilia; order BMS3ABIN01; family BMS3ABIN01; genus JBAZWE01. The sequence goes on along the minus strand of JBBAAB010000089.1, from coordinate 5,719 downwards.
TGACGCTCCTGCTCACGGACGTCGTTCTCTCCATTTATTATTACCGCAATCAGGGCGCGTTCGACATGCGGTGGATACTTGCGGCGCTGGACGTCTCCGCGATCCTGTCGGTCATGGGCCTTGCCGGGAAACGCGTGGGCCACTTCCTGACTTCCATGAAACTTGCCTTAACGATGCTTTTCGTGGTCGCCATCCTCTCCATCATAGGAACCTGGCTGCCCCAGGGGGACGCCGTGCTGGATAGCGGCTGGGTTAAGAACCCGCTTTATGATGTCTACAGGACCCTGGGCCTTTTTGACGCATATCACTCACGCTGGTTTCTGGCCATCCTCTACCTGTTGGCTTTTAATCTCAGCTTCTGTATATTCAAGCGGCTCCCGACCACTTACCGGCATACGCTCAAACCCCGCGTTGACGTCAAGGAAAAGTTTATTGTCAATCAGCCGCTCGCGGCGGAGATCGATGGCGCCGGTGAAAAGGGCATGGTGATCGCCCGGGAAACGCTTTCAGGCATGCGTTACAGGATCCGCCCAGGACAAACCGGTTCGGTCATGGCAGAGAAAGGCAGCTATTCCGGGCTCGCGTCCATAGCATTTCACGTGAGTTTCCTGTTTATCGGTATAGGCGCCATGCTGGGTGCGGTGTTCGGTTTTGATGAAGCGGTTGAAATCAGGGAGGGCCAGACGGTTGATGTCCGAGGTACCAATCTCAAGGCCACAAACTATGATTTTCAGGTAAAATATACTGACGTCATGGAGGAAGGCAGGATGACGGGTTCGATGCCTACGGAATATTCCACGGACCTCGAGGTTCTGGCCGACGGGCAATCGCTGGAACGGAAGGTTATTACAGTCAATGGTCCCTTGAGGGTATCGACATACAACCCGGTGCTGACTTTTCTCGCTTCACTTAAAGTGAATTTTCACCAGGCCAGCTATTACCAGTCAGACAGGGGAGTCGTCAGTGTTCTCCAGGTGAATCAGGGTCCGGGAAAATCGCTGATATATCTGGGATTTTTCCTTATGATGGGCGGGATATGCTTCTCGTTGTATTTTCCGCACCGGCGCATCTGGCTGAAAGTCGGCGACTCGGGTAAGCTGCTGGTGGGGGGTCGCGCCAACAGGGCGAAAGTAACTTTTCAAAGAGATTTCGAACGACTGACATCGGAGCTGAGAGTGAAAATGGGACAGGAGGACAAGGCACATGGGTAATATTTTTTCGCACGACATGCTGACAAGGTATGAGGAGATACTGTTTATCGTCGCGGTTATTTCGTATCTCGTCTGCAGCGGCATATTTATCTGGTATCTGATTTTAAAAAATGAGAAAGTGGCCCAGCTCGGCACTATCCTTTTGACAATGGGTCTTGTCGCCCATACGGTTGCGCTGGCGTTACGCTGGGGTACGTCGGGCCACGCGCCCATGTCAAATACATACGAGTCGCTGTCGATGTTCGGCTGGGGCATCGTCCTGTTCTTTTTGATCGCCCAGCGCTTTTATCCGATCCGGGCAACCGGCGCCCTGGTGGTTCCGACAGCATTCCTTATTACCAGCGTCGCGGGTGTGTTCTATCAGGGGCCCGACATTCCGCTGGCCCCGGCACTGCAGAGCATCTGGTTGTGGATACACGTGACGATAGCGATGTTATCCTACGGTCTGTTCGCCCTGGCTTTTGGCGCAGGTTTTCTCTATATCATTCAGGAGAATCTGCTCAAGAAGAACTACAAGGGTGTCGTATCCGCATTCACGCTGCTCTTCGCGGCACTTGGCGTGGTGCTGGGTCTGTGGCTCGGCTCCATGCTGGCCGAGCCGGTAACGGTACAGGATCCCATCACGCGGACTGTAGGCAACGACTACTCCGTCAGCGATTACGTCAAGATTTTCGGCGGCGGCGCCATCGGCCTGGTAGTTCTTCTCGCCCTCGGATATTTCGCCGGCAAAGGCGCTTCCAAGCGCTCATTCTCCAGCATCCTGCCTTCTCTCGACGTTCTGGACGAAGTCAGTTACCGCGGTGTCGCTTTCGGATTCCCCCTCCTGACCATCGGTATAGTCACCGGCGCCATATGGGCGGACCAGGCCTGGGGCCGCTGGTGGGGATGGGATCCCAAGGAGACCTGGTCATTCATCACCTGGCTTTTCTATGGAGGCTATCTGCACACGCGGCTTACGATGGGCTGGCGCGGCAAGCATTCCGCGATTCTGGCCGTCGTCGGCCTTATCGTGGTCCTGATAACGTATCTTGGAGTTAACTTCTTCTTCTCGGGACTGCACAGCTACGCCTCGGGATAGGTTGTGGCTCTTTATCCAGCCAATCTCAGGATATCAGGGCGCAGGTGTGTCATCATCGGCGGCGGTCGTGTGGCAGCCCGCAAGGCAGCGGCGCTGCTCGAGTGTGGCGCTCTTGTCAAGGTGGTTTCCCCGGCGCTCGACGGTGAATTTGAAACCATGGACGGTAACATAGAGCACGTGGACCGCCCCTATGCCCGGGGGGATCTTGATGGCGCTTTTCTGGTAATAGCTGCTACAGATGATGACGAGACCAACCGGGCGGTCGAAGAGGAAGCCCGTAGCGGTAACCTGATGCTGAATGTTGTCGACAAGCCGGAGCAGTGCAATTTTTATGTTCCCTCCAGCATACGCCGGGGAGAACTGATGATCACAATATCGACCGGAGGCCAACTACCGGCCCTGGCCAAGCGTTTGCGCGAGCAGCTTGAAGAGGAGTTCCCCCGGGAATGGGAGCCTGCCCTTGAGCTGCTGGGGAAGGCACGCGCAGATGTCATTTCCCGCGTCAAGGATGAAGAGCGGAAAAAGCAATGCCTGACGGATCTTGCAGCTCTCGATCTAGTCCCGCTTCTTCAGGCTGGAGGGCCACAGGCGGCCCAGGTGGAGATTGATAAATGCATCTCGCGGTACTTGGCATAAATCATAAGACAGCCCCCGTTGAACTACGCGAGAAAGTCGCGTTAAACGAGGAGAAATGCGGTTCCCTGACCGGCCGCATGCTCGATGATCCCGCTATCTCCGAAGTCGTCCCCATTTCGACATGCAACCGCACCGAGGTTTACGTCGTGGCGACCCGTCCGGATGTCGGCCGGCGTGAAATTCTGGGGATCCTGGCCGAGGTGACCAGGGTGGAGCACAGGGACCTCGAGGACTGCGCATATTTCCACGAGGCGGAGAACGCGGTGAGACATCTTTATAGGGTAGCAAGCAGCCTGGATTCCCTCGTTGTGGGTGAGGCGCAGATACTTGGCCAGATCAAGGAGGCCTACCACAGCGCGCACGGGCGTGAAAGCACCAGCGTTCTGTTGAACCGGCTCTTCCGCCATTCGCTGGAGGTCGGCAAGCGTGTGCGTACGGATACAAGGATCGGCGAGAACCCCGTGTCGGTCTCATCGGTTGCCGTGGAGATGGTCAAAAAAGTTTTTGAAGACCTGGAAGGCCGGACGGTCCTCATGCTCGGCGCCGGCAAGATGGGCGAGCTTACCGCCACTCACCTGGTCTCTCACGGCATAACCAGTTTCGTCGTCTCCAACCGGACCTTCAGCAAGGCCGAAAAGCTGGCCGAAAAGTTCAACGGTTCGGCGGTGGCATTCGACGAGCTGGCCGATTATCTGCCGATGGCGGATATCGTCATCAGCTCCACCGGCGCTCCCCATTACGTGTTGCGCAAGGGAGAAGTTGAGCGGGCCATGCGCCGGCGGCACAATCGTCCCATCTTCTTTATCGATATCGCCGTGCCCCGCGACATAGATCCCGGGGTCAACGATGTTTATAATGCATTTCTTTATGACATGGATGACTTAAACGAGGTGGCCGAGGCCAACGCCGCCGGCCGTGAGAAGGAAGCCAGGAAAGCGGAAAAAATCATCGCCGAAGAGGTCGACGATTACATGCATTGGCTTTCCAGTCTGGATGTGGTACCCACGATCACGGCGTTGCGGGAGAAGGCTGAAGAGATCAAGGATGGTGAGTTATCCAGGGTCCTGTCAAAATTAGATACCGAGCTCAGCGAGAAAGACATCAACCGGATCGAAGCCATGGCCTCGGGGATAATAAACAAGATGCTGCACGGGCCGACGGTGGAGTTAAAGCGCGCCGCCAGCGAGCGGGGCGGTTATCTGTACGTCGAATCAATGCGCCGGCTTTTCAAGCTCAACGGGACCAATAAGAGCGCGCATAACAAGAAAGAGGACATGAAGAATGAGCGGCACGAAAGGTAGTTCCATAATTCTGGGAACAAGGGGAAGCGAACTGGCGATGTACCAGGCACGTCACGTCGCCTGGATCCTGCAGTCGAAAAACGTCGACCTGTCAGTCAAGATCAAGACTATTATGACTACCGGGGACAAGATCCTCGACACGCCCCTTGCCAAGGTCGGCGACAAGGGGCTTTTTGTCAAGGAGATCGAGAATGAACTATTGTCCGGTGAAATCGATATCGCCGTACACAGTTGCAAGGATTTACCGACTGAACTTCCCGCCGGCCTGACGATTGCCGCGTTCGGCGCGAGGGAGGACGCCAGAGACGCGTTTATCGGAAAACCGGGAACGGGTAAGCGCGGCCTGAGCGATATCGTCACGGGCGGCACGATCGGAACCAGCAGCCTCAGGCGGCGCTCGCAGCTGAAGTCCCTGCGCCCGGATCTTGTCATCGTTGATATCAGGGGCAATGTTGATACGCGGATCAGGAAGATTCAGGAACTGAAGCTTGATGGAACCGTTCTCGCCACGGCGGGCATCAAGCGGCTGGAGCGGCTGGGAGAGGCTTCATTCTTCTTCGATATCGATGAGATGATTCCGGCGGTCGGGCAGGGTGTGATCGCTATTGAGTCGCGTGAAGATGACCCGGTTGTCAGAGGTTTGCTTTCAAGCTTCAACGACAGCGGTTCGGCCGCGGCGGTCACCGCCGAAAGGGCTCTGATGAAACAGTTGGAGGGAGGCTGTCAGGTGCCCATCGGCGCGTACGCAAACGTCATGGGCGACAGGCTTTCCATGAAGGCATACCTGGGTTCACTCGATGGTAAGAAGTTTATTCGGGATGAGATAGAGGGTCCCGTAGAGGAGGCGGGAGAGTTGGGAGTGAGGCTGGCTGTAAGGATGTACGCGGCGGGGGGCAGGGAGATACTGGAGGAGGTCCGGGCGGGGGCTTAGGGTCTGGTAGGAAGGCTGGTCATTATTTCGCGTTCAGCATTTCTCCAAGAATCCTGATGGCTCCCCACTTGTCCAGCGGCTCGTTGAGGTTTCCACATTTGGGAGACTGGATGCACGAGGGACAACCCGCCTCGCAGCGGCATGAGGAGATCAGCTTGTGAGTGCTGGCCGTGAGGCTTTCAAAATCATGGAAACCCTTGCGCGTGATGCCGATTCCGCCGGGGTGGCCGTCGTACAGAAAGATCGAAGGCGCGCCCGTTTGCCAGTGGAGTTCGGTCGAGAGGCCGCCGATGTCCCAGCGGTCGCACATCGCGAAGAGCGGAAGCAGGGCGATGAGGCCGTGTTCGGTGGCATGCAGGGCTCCCAGGATGTCGGATGGCTCGACATTCTTAAACAGCTTCTCCTCAAGAGGAAACCACAGGCCCTCGGTCTGGAAGGTCTGGGCGGGCAGCTGCAGGTCGACAATCTCAAGCACCTGGTTGTCGGACAACTGTTTCTTCTGGTATGCGATCACATGTTCCGTCACCAGCAGCCGGCCGAATGACAGTTGCACGCCGCCTGC
>JBBAAB010000088.1:0-6285 GCA_041658445.1 Thermoleophilia bacterium | reverse complement strand
GGATGTCACGGAACAACTGAAAGCCCAGGGCGAAATCATAGAAATAAGTAAAAAGCTCAAACGTCTGACAAGTGTGGCAAAAGAAATCTCCTCCGGGCTCGACCTCGGCCGTGTCCTGCGCAGGGTCGTGAAAAACGCGGTCGAGCTTACGGGCGCCGACGCGGGGACCGTCGCGATCCTCGACGAGAAGAAGCATGTGATAGCTTATCCGTATCATTACAACATGCCTGACGAGCTTGACAAAGCCGAGGTTCCCGAGGGCGCGGGAATAGCCGGTCATGTCATGAACACGGGAAAGCCGATCGTCCTGGATGATTATCCTTCACATCCCTCCCAGGTTCCGGTATTCACCAAGGCCGGAGTAAAGTCAATACTTGCAGTGCCATTGTCTGTCGGGGACAGGCCTGTTGGCGCTCTTGGCCTTTTTGGAAAAAATGCCGGCCACAAATTCAGCCATGATGATGAAGAAATGGCTATGGTGATCGCCGACCAGGCAGCGGTGGCTATTGATAATGCCAGGCTGTTTGAGGAGACAAAAAACCGTCTGCGCGTGCAAAAGGAGCTTACCAAGATCGCGGTGGGCATCAGTTCAGGTCTCGATCTTGACAGGGTGTTGTCAGAGGTCGCCCGCCATGCCAGCGAGGTGGTCAAGGCTGATGCGGCGATGATAGCGCTGCTCGATGAGGACCAGGATCTGATCACCTTCCCCTTCGCCTATAACCTGCCTGTCGAACTGAACCGGCTGACTCAGTCCACCGATACGGGCATTGCAGCCAATGTGATTCGCAGCGGCGAGCCCAGTATCATGAACGACTATCAGAACTACCCGGAACGGCGGCCCGAGTTCGTCGATGCAGGCGTAACAGCTGTCGTATCTGTTCCACTCAGGATGGGTGACCGCCACATCGGAGCCATCGGTCTGATGGACACCGGCAGCGGCCGGAAATTCACAGACGAAGACGTCGAGATTCTCTCGATAATCTCGACCCAGGCCGCGGTGGCGATTGAAAACGCGCAATTGTACGAGCGGCTCGCCAATTCAGCCCAGCAACTCGAGACGCGTGTCAGGGAGCGTACCGAGGCTCTCTCGCGAATGTATGAGGAGAGCAAGCGCAAGAGCCGCGAGCTGGAAGAAGTCAACCTGCGGCTGCGGGAAGTGGACCGGCTCAAGTCGGAGTTCCTGGCCAACATGAGCCATGAGCTACGCACACCACTCAACTCGATAATTGGTTTCAGCAAGCTGATAATCGACGGGCTTGATGGTGAGATCAATGAGGAGCAGCTGAATGACCTCGAAATCGTCCACGGCAACGGCAAGGAGCTGCTACGGCTGATTGATGACCTTCTGAACCTGGCCAAGATCGAGGCAGGCCGCATGAGCCTTGCTCTGCAGACGGAGGACCCGGGCCAGATCATTGCGAACGTGGTCATGAGCATGCGCTCTATCGCCGATGACAAGTCCTTGACGCTCGATTACGAGATTCCTGACAGTCCGCGCCAGATCAAAATGGATTCCGGGAAGGTCAGGCAGGTGTTGATGAACCTGGTCGGAAACGCCATAAAGTTCACCCATGAAGGAAGAATAAGGGTTTCCCTCGAACAAACGAACAGCGAAACAATATTCTCGGTGAGCGACACGGGAATCGGCTTGCCGCGGGACCAGCAGGAGGCCGTATTTGAACGTTTTTATCAGGCGACGCCTGGCATGGCGGATACTGCGGGAATGGGTCTGGGGCTGACTATCAGCAAGAGGTTTGTGGAGATGCACGGAGGCAGAATCTGGCTGGAGAGCGAGGTTGGCATGGGCAGCACATTCTCTTTCAGTCTTCCCGATAACCGGTCAGGAACTTAAAATTTGCGGGGCTTGTAGAGGTTCAAAGATCATACCGAGGTCAGCTTTTTCGAAGGGGGGCGGAAAATGGAAGAAGGCGAAAAATATAAGATCCTGGTGGTCGATGACAATGACGACGTCCGCCGCCTGGTAAAGAAAGTGCTGGAAATGTCGGGGCACATTGTGCTGGAGGCCACCATGGGCCAGGAGGCGCTGGAGATCGTCGAAGAAGAGATTCCGGATCTCATCCTTATGGATATCAGGTTGCCGGGCGAGCTCAATGGCCTGGAGACCACGAGGCGCATCAAGGAGGACCCAGCGCTGGCGAGGGTTCCGATTGTGGCGCTCACCGCGAGTGTGCTGGAGCGGGATCGCATGCAGGCGCTCGCGGCGGGTTGCAATGGATTCATCGGCAAGCCGATAGACATATCTGATCTGCCGGGGATGGTGGATACTTTCATCACCCGTGGGGCGGCCAAGCCGCGATAGTCTCTCGCTTGAAAAGCAGCTCAATGAAACTCCATGGATTATTACGGCAAGCTTATCCGTGGAAACCAAAAGAAGAAGAGAGGTAAAAGTGGACCTTCCAAAAGGAAGCGGGCAAAAGATTCTAATCGTCGACGATGACGAAAACCATGTGCTTCTCTTGCGCAAAAGGCTGCAGGCTTCAGGCTATGCGACGCTGGAGGCGAAAGATGGAATCGACGGCGTAAATCAGGCAGTTCACCAGCGTCCGGACCTCATCATCACGGACGTCCTTCTTCCCAGGATGAACGGTTTCCAGCTTGTCGAGCAGCTGAAGTCCAACCCGGAGACCAACACGATTCCCATAATCATGATGTCCGCTGTCTATGTAACCGACGAGGACATGGCCCGTGGATTTGAGGCGGGGGCGGAAACATATGTGGCCAAGGCTGACCTGGCGCTTCGCAAGCCGTTGCAGGAAGAGGCTCTCCTGGAGGCGACTGCCTCCCTGCTGCAGCGGGAAAAGCCCAAAGCCGGGGAGGCGCCATCGCGTATCCTCATTGTGGATGACGATCCTGACGCGGTGAGGTTGATAACAAAGCGGATACAATCGGAAGGGTACCAGCTGGACATCGCGGTCGACGGGCAGGAAGCGCTCGACAAGGCCCTCTCGAAACCTTTCGACCTGGTGCTGCTGGATATCAGGCTGCCAAAGATAAGCGGACTCGAGGTTCTCTCCGAGATAAAGAAGCACAATTCGACCATGGGAATAATCATGATGACCGCATACGGCTCCGAGGCGGTAGCGGTTGAAGCTTTAAGAAGGGGCGCGGACGATTACCTGATAAAGCCGCTGGATGACAGCGATCTGTTGCCGACGATCAGTTTCAACCTGGAGAAGATCCAAAGAAGGAAAGAGGTTGAACAGGTCGCGGCAAGGCTGAGGGAGATATCCTCGCCTGACATGGAAGAGAAGGAGCGGCTGATCGAGGAGCTCCGCCAGTCGAGCATAACCCTGATGGACCAATACGACCGTCTTCTCTCGGCCGAGGACCAGAACCGCGCCTACGCCGAGCGCCTCGAACAGATGGTCGATGAGCGTACGCGGGACCTCCAGCGCCGCACGCAGGAACTGGGAGCGCTGCACTCGGTGCTGAGCGCCGCCACGCAAAGCCTCGATCTGCCGGAGGTTCTTCTGATAACCCTTGGCGAACTCGAACATCTTCTCGGGACATCCGCATCCGCCGCTTTTATCGTGGACCAGGATACGTTCAGGCTTCGCCTCGCGGCCCAGCACGATGTGCCGGCGGAATTCCTGCGTTTCATATCGCGAACACCCGGGGGCGACGGGATTTTTGCACAGGTGATCAAAACCGGCCGTGGCGCCATGCTCTACGACGATAACATCGAGCCTGTTCTGTCCAGCATGCTTCCGGACGGCGCCTGTCTGGTCGTCTTTCCCATGAAGTCATCGAACCAGGTCGTCGGCATAATCGTCGGTATCTGCTCCGAGCACAAGGAGATCGACGAGGGCGGCTGGAAGCTGCTTGATTCAGTTGGCGAGGAGATGGGCGTGGTTGTCGAGAATGTGCGCCTTTATGACAACCTTCGCCAGGCATATCTCGCAACCATCAGGGCGCTGGCCGAGGCGGTTGACGCCAAGGATGCCTACACCCGGGGCCACTCCGACAGGGTCGCGTATTTTGCTGTCGGCATCGCCACGCAGATGGGGATGAGCAGTGAATTCATAGGTCACATCCGCGATGCCGGCTACCTGCATGACATCGGCAAGATCGGCACGCCCGACGCGGTGTTGGCCAAGGAGGGCGAGCTCACTTTAGCGGAGAAGGAGACGATGAAACTCCACCCGGGAGCCAGCCACAGGATCGTGACCCAGGCGCATCTCGACGAGGAGGTCCGGATGATGATCCGCCACCACCATGAGCGCTACGACGGCAGCGGTTATCCGGACGGTCTGAAGGGTGAGGCGATCCCGCAGGGCTCGCGTATCCTGGCGGTGGCGGACGCCTATGAGGCGATGACGGCGGACCGGCCATACCGCAGCAGTATGTCTGGTGAAGATGCGGTGGCTGAGATCAAACGTTTTACCGGAGTGCAGTTCGATCCCGCTGCAGTCGAAGCTTTCCTGGAGGCAAAAGACAGGATCGAAGCGGAACTGGCGGCCGGCGATATCGCGGACGATGAGGGCGAAGCCACAGAAAAGAATGTTGACAAATTCTCCAGAGGCGCATAAACTTAGACATCGTGGCGGGGGCTTAACCAACGGCCACCGGGGAGTGGGATAGCAGGGCGCAGCCGCGGAGGCGGCATATGGTACTTTTTGGGCTTCTCTCGTTAACCTGTTCTGGCTTGTGTCTGTGGTAGATCTATCCCCTGGGACATATGGAGGAATGAGCATGGGTTTATCATGCACCTGACCAGACAGAGCGATTACGGAGTTCGAGCCATCCTGCACCTGTCCGGTTTGCCATACGGTAAAATCGTGCAGACTAAAGATATAGCCGCCGACCAGGATATCCCCGCCAAGTACCTTCCTTCCATAATCCGTACCCTTGCGCGTGCCGGCCTCATCCGGACGATGCGGGGGAACCAGGGCGGCGTCATGCTCGCCAGACCGCCTGAGGAGATCAATCTGCGTGAGGTAATCGAGGCCATCGAGGGGCCGATCATCCTCGTGCAGTGCATGCGCGGACCGAACCAGTGCGACCATGAAGATGATTGCCGGTTCCTGCCATTCTGCAAGAGCCTGCAGGATCAGATGACGGGGCAGCTGGAAGGAACGACCTTTGCAGATCTGACCTCGGGAACGCTGGTGCAGGTCGACAGCTCCAGGGTGCTGGATCAGTCCGGGAGCACCAGGAGCCGGAAACAGAAAGCTTCATTGCAGGACTAGGCACTGGTTGGACAGGCATAGCCGGTTCACTGGTACTTTATTTGTCCCGGACGGGCACGGTACGAAGAATTCTCCGCCGATTAGCGTAGCCTCGAAGCAATCCATCTGATACCATATTGCATACGGCGCTGGGGGCATCGTCGTATCACCGTCAAGCGGTGATTTCCTGCCACCCATGCCTGCTATTAGCCATCGATGGGGCATGCCTGTTTATAAACGCCCAGGGGAAAAATGGATAGCACCGATCAGGAAGCGGTTGCCCGGCATAAAACCTTAAACAGGCCCATCGCCGAATCAGGGCCCGGAGCCGCTGCTGCCGGTGACGGCAGCCCGGAGTCACCGGTTGAACATTCCCTGGGTCAACGTGTTTACGCGGGATTTGCCCCCTACATCGACAAGGTGAGGCGCCGGCCGCTTTTTCAGAAAGTGGTCATCGCCAACTCATTCCTGATCGTGTCCGGGGCCGTTATTGGTTTCTACCTCGAACAGCGTTACTTCGAGGGGGGCGAGATCGGATTTCTTGTTTTGTTCATGTTCAGCGGCCTGACTTTGTCCATTCTTTTGAACTACATCATGGTCAAGCTTGCGTTCCGGCCGCTTGATGATGTGTCCGAGACGATGAAGGCTATCCGGGCGGGGCATCGCGGCATTCGTGTGCCGGAGGTCACTGACGATCCTCAAGTCGAGGAGCTTTCAAAGAGCCTCAACTCAATGCTGAATTCCCTGGAGCTGCAGCGCAAGCGGGCGGCGGCATCAGTGATCAAGGCGCAGGAGGAAGAGCGCAAGCGTATTGCCCGGGAGTTGCACGATGAAACCAGCCAGTCCTTGACGGGCCTGGTGATTGGCATCAGAATGGTTGAGGAGCTTGTGCCTGACTCGATACCCGAGATCAAGGAGCGGCTGGATAACATCAACAATCTGGCGCACCAGACACTGAACGAGGTGCACCATATGGCCGTAAGGCTGAGACCGAGCGTGCTCGACGATCTCGGTCTGTCGGCGGCGCTGCGTTCCTACGGCAAGGAGTTTACCGAAAACACCGGTATCCCTGTGGACGTACAGCTCCTGGCGATGA
>JBBAAB010000087.1:0-6330 GCA_041658445.1 Thermoleophilia bacterium | reverse complement strand
TCGAACCAGCGGCGGCTTAAGGCAAGTCCAATCGGTGCGCTGCTTTCAGCCGAGACCCGCCCTCCCGCATAGACTCCCCTTCTGAGATCCCTGAACTCCAGGGAGAGGTCACCATGTCCCTTGCCTCCCAGAAAGGGGAGCAGCGCGTTGTTGCAGGCGCCGCCGAAAGAACAGTTGACTCGCAGGAAGAAACGGGGGAAGAATGAGCTGTTGTTTACCGTGAGTCGGGAAGAAACCGTCTCACCCTGGGAGGCCGTTTCGGTCGACTTCTGCGAAACGCTAATCCCACGGGTATTGAGTCCCGTCAAAAGCATCGATGTCAGCGGGAACCCGGTCAGCATCGCGACCAGAACGTAAAGCCAGCCGGAGCCTACGTTCCAGGCGATAAGGTAGAGAACTGCCGCGGAGGTGAACCAGAAAACTGTCTTGCGCGTCGGCATGGTTAACCTTGCGGTCCGCCGGTATTCAGACCGGAACGCGGCGCGATGAGACGATTGCCGAAATAATCCCGGCCGCGTCCTCTCCCCTGAGCGTCGATCTCCTCTTGAGCACGATTCGGTGCGCCAGAACCGGTGCGGCCGCCAGCTTCACATCATCGGGGATGACGTAGGACCTGCCGCTGGCAAAAGCCAGTCCCTGGCAGGTATGGACAAGTGAGATCGTCGCTCTGGGTGACGCTCCTATGACGACATCAGGGTGGTCACGAGTGCCGGTGATGATATCAAGCGCATAGTTGATGATGCTGTCGGCCACCTTGATCTGCCTCACCGCGGCCTGGATAGCCGTTATCTGACCGGCGTCGACCACCGGGCCGAGGGTTTCCAGCGGGTGAACCACAAGCTGTTCACGCACCATCCTCTGTTCGCTGACCCGATCGGGCAGCCCCAGAGATAGAGAGACGAGGAATCTGTCGGTCTGGTTCTCGGGTAAAGGGAAGGTGCCGTGGAGTTCGAATGGGTTTTGCGTGGCTATGACAAAAAACGGGTCCGGCAGTTGATGCGTTGTCCTATCGATCGTCACCTGTTGCTCTTCCATGGCCTCCAGCAGCGCCGACTGGGTGCGCGGGCTGGTGCGGTTGATCTCGTCCGCGAGGACTATATTTGCAAATAGCGGACCCGGTGACCAGTAAAACCGTTCCTCCTTCGGTGAATAGACCGTGCTGCCGGTTATGTCAGAAGGCAACAGATCCGGGGTGAACTGGATGCGCGAGTAGCTTGCTGAAATTGACTTGGCGATGCTTTTTGCCAGTGTCGTCTTGCCCACACCGGGAATGTCTTCCAGCAGGACATGACCGCGGCTGACAAGGGCAGTCAAAACCAGATTGATAACATCGTCCTTGCCGACTATTACACGGCTGACATTCTCGTGAAGCCTGGAATAAACTTGAGTCAGCTGAGCAAAGGATGGGAGGAGGCTGTTCTCCCCCTGCCGTGAATCTTCCTCGAGCTTGCGCGCGAGGTTGTTGGCCAAGTTTTCTTTCATGATCGCCCCAAAATCGAAGTCACAAACCGGCGGAATTCCATCCCGGGCAGGAATGAGCCAGGAACGACCGCTCTTAAATCAGTATCGGACCTGAGGTTGATGGCATTAGGAGACGCGTGGATGGGTCAAACAGGCTCACGGTTGCCGGGACTGTGTTATAAGATAGGCTTCATCGAACAGAATAAAAGCGTCTGGCATGTCTGTCGAAGTAACCGGCATCGATAATTGAGAAGCACGGGAGGTTACGCTTGTTGCTGGAAAAGGCCCTGGTTGAGAAGATTATCGCCGAAGCCCTTAATCGCGGCGGAGAATTCGCGGAGATCTATGCGGAACGTCATCGAAGCTCATCCTTGAGCCTGGAAGACAGCCGGCTGGAGAGAAGCTCCAGCGGCCTTGATTCAGGGGCATCTGTCCGTGTTACCAAGGGGCGTAATATCTCCTTTGTCTCAACGGACCGGCTTGATGAGGAATCGCTGCTGAAAGCGGCGCGTCTCGCGGGTGAAGGGTTCGCGAACGGCGGTGCCGGCGGCATTAACAAGTTGGTGCTTGTGAGTCCACAATCGCGTAATCCCATCGAGATACCACCGTCATCAATCGAGACATCGGAAAAAGCCGCCATGCTTTATCGTGCCGATGAGGCCGCGCGCGGAGCCGGATCTGAGATCGTGCAGGCTTCGGTGGGCTACAGTGACGACTTCAGTGAAATTCTCATCGCCAACTCCGAGGGCGACCTCGCGGGTGAGGAGAGAACAAGGGTGAGGCTGATTGCCCGGGTGGTAGCGGCGCGCGACGGCATGATGCAGACCGGTTACGACAGTACGGGCGCCCATCGCGGCATGGAACTCTTCAAGGAATACAGTCCGGACCTTGTCGGCAGGACGGCGGGTGAAAAGGCTCTTGTCATGCTCGATTCACGCCCTGCGCCCAGTGGCCGGATGACCGTTATCATGCACCGTGGCTTCGGCGGCGTTCTTTTTCACGAGGCCTGTGGTCATGGGCTTGAAGCGGACACCGTGGAGAAGGGTACCAGCGTTTTTGCGGGTAAAATGGGCGAAAAGGTGGCATCGGAACTGGTGACGCTTGTCGATGACGGCAGCATATCAGGTGAGTGGGGATCCAGCGCCTTCGACGATGAAGGTGTTCCGACGCGGCGCAATGTACTTATCGACAAGGGTGTGCTCAGAGGCTTCATGTATGACAGGCTGAGAGCTCGCAATGCCGGCGCGGAGTTGACCGGTAACGGGCGGCGCCAATCCTTCAGACATCCGCCCATTCCCCGAATGACGAATACCTTTATCCTGGGAGGCACACAAAACCGTGATGAGATAATCGAGTCAACGGAGAAGGGTTTTTATGCGAAGACCCTTTCGGGGGGTCAGGTCGAACCGGCTACCGGCGATTTTGTTTTTGGCGTTTCGGAAGGCTATTTGGTTGAGAACGGCAGGATAACCACACCGCTCAGGGGAGCGACGCTGATAGGCAACGGGCTGGTTGCCATGAACAACATCGATATGCTCGCGGATGATTTTGAGATGAACATCGGCGTTTGCGGTAAGGACGGGCAGGGTGTCCCCGCGGGCAGCGGTCAGCCGACGCTCAGGATTCTTGATATGACTGTTGGGGGTACCGAGGTATGACTCATGCTTGATATAGCCAGGAAAGCCCTTGAATACGCGTCCAGGCAGGGAGTTGAGCAGTCTGAGGCTTTTGCCATGGTCAGCAGTTCACTGAAGGTGAAGGTTTACCGGCAGGAGGTCGAGGAGCTGGGCAGCTCGACGGGAAGCGGTGTCGGCATCCGGGTTTTCAAGGGTGATTCGGTCGGCTTCGCGTATACATCTGACCTTTCGGAGGCAAGCCTTGAGCAAACAGCGAAGGCCGCGGCTGAAAATGCTGCCGTGGCCGTTTCGGATGAATTCCTTGGGCTTCCCGAGCCTGCATCCGATTTTCCAGAACTTGAATTATATTCCGGGAAACTGGCGGCTTATCCCGTGGCGGAGAAGATCGAACTGGCCAAATTGGTGGAACGGGCATCCCTGGAGAGGGACCCGCGTGTCTCACAGGTGGAGGCGGCGACCTACGTGGAAGGGGATGGGCTCGTGGCAATCGCCAATTCCCTCGGTTTTGGCCATGAGTATCGGGAGACGACCTGTTACGCATTCGTGCAGGCGATAGCAGAGCAGGAAGGGGAGATGCAGACCGGAGTTTCCTTTACTACGGGGAGGGAACCAGGTCAACTGGATGGTATCGCTTGCGGCTGGGAGGCGGCCGAACGTGCGGTGGCGTTGCTGGGCGCTTCACAATGTCAGAGCATGAGTTGTCCGATAGTCACGGATCCGTTTGTGACAGCCAGTCTGTTAGGCGTGATCGGCTCCGCATTGACCGGTGAGGCGGCACAGAAACAGCGGTCCATGTTTGCCGGGATGGAGGGCGAAACCGTGGCCAGCGGGGTTTTCAGACTTTCTGACGATGGCACACACCCGGATGGTTTATCAAGTGCTCCCTTCGATGGCGAGGGTGTGCCTACCAGGGAGACGGTTCTGATAAATAACGGTGTATTGCAGGGCTTTTTATATGACACATACACAGGCAGGAAGGAATCGCGGCTTTCCACCGGTAACGGTGTTCGGGGGTCGTATCGGACAATGCCTCATGTGGGAGCCACGAACCTGAGATTGCTGGATGGCACCGCGTCACTTGAAGAGATGATCGCCCAGGTCGAGCTCGGCTTCTATGTGACGGATGTCAGCGGCATGCACTCGGGAGCGAATGCCGTCTCCGGCGATTTTTCCGTGGGTGCAACGGGTCGCCTGATACGTGGGGGGCAGTTGTCAGAACCCGTGCGCGAGGTGACAATCGCCGGAAACCTTTTAACCATGCTCAAGTCCGTGCAGATCGTAGGAAATGACAACCGCTGGGTGCCTTTTGGGGGCAGCGTTCATGCGCCGTCCATGCTGATCGGCGAAATGACAGTTAGTGGAAAATAGAAAAAACGTTGAATTCCGCTTGTAAAGGGAAATTCCATCTGATAGTGTCCATAACCGCCAGCTACTCAAACCCAACAACCAGGAGGTATGGAAGTGGGGAAATCCGAGTTTATAAGTGCAGTTGCAGAAAAGTCCGATCTTAACAAAACTCAGGCCGCAGCTGCTGTCGACGCCTTTATTGACGTCGTCACCGACTCACTGAAGAAAGGTGAAGAGGTTCAGTTCACCGGCTTCGGCAAGTTCAGCGTCCAGCAGCGCGCTGCGCGAGAGGGAATCAACCCGCAGACGAAAGAGAAGATTCAGATCAAGGCGAGCAAGGTGCCGAAGTTCAGTGCAGGCAGCCAGCTCAAGCAGGCTGTAAAATCGTAGACTGATGCAGATGTAATTACAGGGTCGTGGGCGTAAGCCGGCGGCCCTTTTTTTCTGCCGTTATTCAGTCTCATTTTATTCTGGTGATTTCGATGGCCGGACTGTGGACGACGGTGATACGCGAATTCTCAAACAGTGAAAGCATCCGTACCGCCACAGGTTTGAAAGCCTCTGTTGGAGGATAAAATCGGGCAACAGCTAATTTATAAATGGCTGTTTTCAACATGCGGCCATCGCGTAAGGATGCCGCAAAAATAATGGGAAGGGGGAGGGTATGTGTAACCAGAATAGTGTCGCAAGCATGGAGCTTGTTGATATTACGCCCCCACAGGTAAATATCGCCTTGCGGCGGCAGGTGAATCGAAATGCCAGCCTTTCACTCAGGCAGGTATACTGGCAGTCGCTGTTTTCGCTTGAGGTTCCCATGCTGGCGGTCCTCCTGATGGTTTTATCGGTTTCAATGCTGACAACCCCCGAATCCGTTTCAAGGCTCGGGATTATCAACGTCAGCTATCCATCGTTCCTAGTATGTCCCTTCCTGGAACTTACCGGCATACCTTGCCTTTTTTGCGGTATGACGCGCTCGTTCATGTCTATGGGCGGTCTGGATATCGGACAGGCCTTCACGTTCCATCCTCTTGGACCAGTTTTCTTCCTTTTGACGGTTTTGACGGCACTGGGTCTGGTTTTATCGCTCGCTTTAAAAAAGCGATTTGTTTTTTCACTGAATCCGGTAATGTGGAAAGCGCTGGCCGGTACGGCTGCGGCAGGCGTGCTGTTGGCCTGGCCGCTGAAGCTATATATCTGGCACAGGACCGGGCTGCTATAGGCACCCGGCTCATGCCGGGTCGAAAGAAGGAGAAATCGCGTGGAGAGCGTGCCAGCCCTGCAGTTCGATTTACATCAGAAGGTATCGACTGACTGGCAGACATCGTTCTGGACCGATTTTTTACTCGTTTTGGTAACTTGCGGAATTTACGGGGTCTATATCTTCTTCAAGCTGCTTGAAAGACGGCAGCAACATTTTGAGCGTATGGTTTCCTTAAGGTGGCATCTCATAGAATTTCTCAGGGAAAAGGCAACTTCATCAGGACGCGAGAACGAATTCGCCGAGGACCTGGTCGAGCTGGAAAGACTGCATGCGAAGGCGGCTGAGAGGGACCGTGAGGGAGACAAGTCACCGGTTGTCTGGCTGGTGCTGGCGATAATCGGGGTTCTGCCGGCAACATTTTACGCCATGAATTTTCTCAATAACGATTTTCATGATCACGAAGTAAATGAGATCCTTTTTTTGGACAAGGCTGGATATCTGATGTCAGGGCTGGGGATGAACCGGGTGTCACCGGCAACCCAGGCGGTTCCACTCAGGAGCTTCCTGCTGCTTTTCCTGTTGACGATGGTTACCTTCGGCATTTATGGCATCTACTGGTGGTATACGCTGATAGGCGATCCGAATGAGCATTTCAATGGTCATGGGGTCTGGGAGGCCGGGTTA
>JBBAAB010000086.1:0-6336 GCA_041658445.1 Thermoleophilia bacterium | reverse complement strand
GAAAGGGTGTCATCGAATGGAAGTTGGCATAGTGGGGATCGAGTTCCATGGCGAACTCGATCGTCTGGAGGGCTTCTTCGTAGGTTTCGCCCGGGATGCCGATGATGAACGGTGTATAGACCTTCAGCCCCGCCTTCTTGGCGGCCTTGACTGCTTCGCGCGTCTGATCGAGATTTATGCCCTTCTTCATCGTGTTGAGGTTCTTCTGCACTCCGCTTTCGGCGCCATAGAGTATTGCCCAGCATCCGGCCTTCTTCATCTCTTTCAGCAGCTCGTAATCGACCGTGTTCACCCGGGAAGAAACATAAAAACTGAACTTGAGCTTTTTCTCCCTCAGCTGCCGGAAGATCTCCAGAACACGCTCGCGGTCGGCGGTGAAGGTCTCGTCAAGGAAGCGGATCTCTCGAAATCCGTAATGGTTCACCAGCTCCCCGATCTCCTTGACGACGTTCTCGACGCTGCGGAAGCGGATCCTCCGTTCGCCCTTCATCTGAAAACAGTAGATACAACGGGCCTTGCAGCCGCGTGAGGTCATGACGATGGCGATGGGCTTTTCCTTGTAGCTTCCGGGAGGAGACACATACTTGTCAAAATCTCCCAGCAGCTCGCGGCGGGGAATGGGAATGGTGTCGAGGTCCTCTATCAGGGGCCGCGGCTCATTCTTGATGGTGGCGCCGTCATCGGCGCGGAACGCGACACCGGCTACGCCCGCGAGGCTCTCGCCCTTTTCCAGTTTCGCAATTAGTTCGGGGACGGTCTCTTCGCCCTCACCGATAACTATCGAATCGAGGGCAGCGCACTGTTTAAGGCATTTCTCCTCGACCGCGGAAGGATAGGGGCCAGCGGCTGTAACATGGATGGAGGGATCGATCGCTTTGATGTCCTCAGCCGTTTTCATGGCCTTGGTCCACATGGAGGCGTTGGCCGAAACGCCGACAAATCCGGGCTTGAACTCTCGGACCTTCTCCATGACTTCGCGGTGAGTCCAGAAGGCGCCGTCGACAAGTTGCACCTCGTGACCTGCTTCCTGGATGCATGTAGCGATGTAGAGGAGCCCAAGCGGATGCTGATAACTGATCGCCGATTTGGCAAGCCTGGAGGGGTATATGTCGTCAGGTTTCCACGACGGCAGTATGACCATTGACTTCAATTGCGATCTCCTCTATTCGGAAGCGTCAGCGCTGGCTGATTCAACCTGTGTAATGTCTGAAAACGTGAGAGAAGAGCGCAAAAAGAACTAATGGAAAAAAACCAGTGGCATTAATAATATCCCCGACATCCCCTCACCCCGAAACGTGACTAAAGTTTAACAGAGAAATATAGCTATTTCCACAGTCTTTATCGTAATGAAAGGGGTTTCCGCCCGGTTTCTTCGCGAGCGCCGTTTGTCTGGCTTTTGCTTTTCTGCTACGCTAAATTTGCTTCTAATTTCCGGAAGTCGCCCGGTTTTTTCCATACAGGCGGCGCCTTCTTCAGGACAGAAAACTATTGCCATAAAGTGATTGACCATGGCTGCTGAAAACAATCAGGGCGGCACCGCCGCCAGGAACTCCGGCTACGGTGTTGCCGTCGATGTAGGCACTTCGAGTATCTGGTCCAGGCTTACGGATCTTGCCGGCGGCGATGTCCTCGATACTCTCGTCGTTCCAAACCCGCAGCAGCAGCACGGCGCTGATATAGCCAGCCGTCTGGGCCTGGCTTCGGAGGATCCGAAAATCAGGGCGATGCTCCACTCCGAAGTCATATCAACCCTTAATGAATCAATTGACAGGCTTTGCTCCGATGCCGGTGTTTCACGGGGGGAAGTTACCGAGATAACGGCCGTGGGCAACTCGGCCATGTACGCGTTCCTCCTGGATGTCGACCCGACGCCTCTCTGTGGCACGCCCTTCAATCTTAAAAGGGCAAAGGACTTCTACGGCCCCGCCGGAGATCTGGGCGTGAATCCCCCGGACGCGAATCTCTTTATCCCGGCTCCGATCTTCGGATTCGTCGGCGCAGACGCGCTGGCGGATATCCTTCTGATCGATATGGCGGACAGCGACGACCTGGAACTCATCGTCGACGTAGGTACCAACTGCGAGATGGCACTGGGTAACCGGGACAAGATTCTCGTGGCATCAAGTCCGGCCGGCCCGGCCTATGAGGATACGCACATGTCATTCGGCCTCTCTGCGACCGAGGGAGCTATTTACAAGGCACGGCTGAACGGCGAGATCTTTGAATACTCGGTGGTCGGCGAAGGCGAGCCCAGAGGTATATGCGGCTCGGGACTGATTGATATAATTGCCGAGATGAGAAGAAATGGCTGGGTGGATGAGGGGGGACGGCTGCTGCGTGAAGGCCCGGTCGTCATCGCCGAAGGCGAAGACCCGATCACGGTCAGCCAGCATGACATCCGCTCCTTTCAGCTGGTGAAGGCTTCGGTCCACGCCGCCATCGTTGTGCTGCAGAACAAGATTGGCAGCCATTCCCTGGGGCGAATGCTGATCACGGGTACCTTCGGAAGCTATATCGATCTCGGCAACGCGCGTATGTTGAAGATGTTCCCCGACCTACCCAACGAGAAGATAGAAGTCGTTGCCGACGCCGCCTGCCAGGGCGCCGTGCTTATGCTGGGAGAGGAGCACCGTCAAAAGCTCATGGGTATCCGCACTGGCATTAGGCATGTAGCCCTGCCGCTCGACAAGAGTTTTCAGGACGAGTTCGTCCGGATGATGGCTTTTTAGCCTACCAGCGGTCTGTCCTACCTTTCTGCAGCAACATCAATAACACAAATCAAGAACGAATGCTTTTCAAACGCCCTCATCCCCGATTTATTATGCCCTCCGAAGGACACTTGCAAGAGTATTTTTGTGTCGTTGTTTATACATCATCGTAGACTACCTCCAGAGGGAGCTGTCAGTCGAATATACGATCACCAATCAGGGACTCGCCCATGCATACAATGTGGCGATAAACGCGAGCGTTTGCAGTAGTGGGGTCGATGTAACGACCGAGCTGCCTGTGGACGTTGCTGCGAGCATGGCCGGCAACTTTGGTTCAGCGCGAACGATACTCAAGTACCACGTTCCGGACGGCGTGGCGATGTTCAGGACGGTGATATTCGCCACTGCGGCGGATGGATGTAACGGGATCCATTATTATCCGGATGACCTGCCGGGATACTAGACCGGCAGGCGATATGAGTCTGACAGACGGCCCCGGCGGGCCTCTCTTTTTTGCATTGTTCTGGCACAGGGTTCATCTTCAGACATTTGGCGAAGGGGTGGAAAAACAGCTAAGATGACTAAGCAGCATTAAGTCGATGGTCGGTCGGTGGCCGCTCCCGGAACCTGGAATCGAATAGCAATATGACAGAACATAACTCGGGCAACCGATTTGAAGATTCCCATAATGACGGGAACAGAAATCCAGGTTCACAGCCTCCTCGGGACGAGCGTACTTCCAGTGATGGCGGCTGGGTATCGCATCCTCCAGCTCAATGGACTCCGGCGCCGAGAGTGGATTTTCCTGATTCCACCGCAGGGATGGGAACGCCACAGGAGCACCATGCTGAATCTTCCACACAAGCCAGGAACAGCAGCTGGTACTTTCCAAGAAGAATTTTTCGTGACCTTGTCATACCGCTTGCCTTTGCTTTTGCCCTGGCCATGTTCGTACAGGCGACAGTGGCAAAGCCGTATCAGATACCGTCTCCATCGATGTACCCCACGATTCAGGTATTCGACCGCATCCTGGCTAACAGGCTGATATATCGCTTCCACGGTGTCCAGCACGGCGATGTCATCGTTTTCAAACCGCCTGTCGCCATAGACCCGGAGACACCCTACGTTAAACGCGTGGCGGGATTGCCAGGTGATACGGTAGAGATCCGTGGTGGCAAGACCATTGTGAACGGGGAGGAATTCGTTGTGGCCAAAGCCGCCAGTCCTAACTACACAAGGCCGGCCGAGGTCGTTCCGGAAGGCATGCTGTTCGTGCTGGGGGACAATCGCAACGAGAGTCAGGACAGCCATATCTGGGGCTACGTCCCCGTAGACAACGTTATCGGCCGGGCCGATGTTATCTACTGGCCACCCGAACACATGCAACAGCTGGGGATCTGAACCAGATCCGAAACCCGAAAGACGTTCCATGCGTGCGTAAGCTGGGCGTCCACATTAGAACCGGCGGCGGTCTGCCGGCCGCAGCCCGCCATGCATATGAGATCGGCTCCACCTCCTACCAGATCATGTCGGGAAACCCATCTGCGTGGAATCCGGGCGTGCTGGACGCCAGGCAGGCCGGGGAATATCGCGCGCTGGTGGCTGAAAAAAAGCTGGGGCCCGTGTTCCTCCATGCCGGCTATCTGATCAACCTCTCCTGTCGCACGGGCAGGAACGCGCCCATCTACGCCAAGTCCATCAAACTGCTGCAGGAAAACATAGACCGGGCTGCGATTCTTGGTTGCGAATACGTGGTCGTGCACATGGGAAGCAGGCGGGGGACTGCAGCCGACAAGGCGCTCAAGGCTCTGGTGGAAGGCATCAGCCGCCTGTATCCGACAGTCGCTGACGGGCAGCCGGATGATACAGGACCTTCCGGGCCGCCGATGTTACTTCTGGAAAACAGCGCCGGCTCTGGAGATACGGTCGGCGCGAGCTTCGAAGAGCTGGAAGATGTGCTGAGCGCCGCCGAAGATCGCGGTGTGATAATGCCGCTGGGGATCTGTCTCGATACCGCCCACATGTGGGGCGCCGGTTATGACATATCATCAAAAAAACGTGTTGATATAATAGTGGAAGAATTTGACCGACACGTGGGAATCGACCGGCTGTGGCTGGTCCACTTCAACGACTCTCCCGTGGAACGGGGTTCTAAACGGGACAAGCACGAGCACCTCGGTTGCGGCATCATCCCGATGGCTGGACTACGCGCTTTCGCGCGGCACAGGAAATTGTACCGGGTGCCGCTGATCATGGAGACTCCGGGAAACACCAGCCCCACCGATGAAAAGCGCATGGCTGATCTGCGGGCGTTGGCCGGCAATTAGCCGGGCGCCCCACGGTCTCATTAAACGCGTGCGTGGCTGACACGTGCATTACTACAATTTGTTTGACGTACTTTTCCGCTTCACGCCATCGAAACCAGCCTGTGCCCAACAGTTTCCGGGAAAACCCTTCAAGACGATGAAGCAGCCTGGTCTGGTTCCATGTGGAATGCAGCTCGGTATGCTTTTAAAGCCAGTCCGAACTCAGCGGCAGGCTGTGTATGCGGGAAATATGAGCATCGTAAGCGCGTTTATTGCGCGCATAAAGCGCGGACACCAGAGCGTTGGCGATGCTGAAGGCGCCAACCAGCGAGGGTGCGAACGAGGTCGAATCAAGGTAGCAATAGAGGTTCCTGTCGGAATGTTTGGCGACCTCGGAGAGCGTGTTGTCGCTGATTCCAACCGACACCGTTCCCCGCTCACTTGCGGCTTTGATCAGCCTCAGCAGGAACTGGTGGGCGGTTTTGAATCCCACGGCGACAAGTACCGTGTTTTCCCCCATGTCGGAGACCGCCGCCACCGAATCCTCCGAGTTGCTGGTCACGACTATCACCGGCAGCCCCATGATCGTAAGATAATAGCGCAGGTAATCGACGACAATGGCCGCCTCGGAGATCCCCGCGATGATGATCGAGTCGGCGTTCTCAATAAGTTCGACGATGCCCAGGAAGTCGTCCGTGCGATTACGCTTCATCGTCTCTTCCAGAATGTTGACGTCGGTACGCACCGCTCTTCCCGAAAAATCATCGTCGACGGGAAAGTGCAGCTGACCGTCGACGCCGGTCTCGGCGGGCGATGAAAGCAGCCGGTGTTCTTCCCACGCGGTTTTCATCATCTCTGAATAACCGGAGAAGCCCAGGAATTGAGCGAAGCGGACGACGGTGGAACTGGTCGTGCTCGTACGTAGAGCCAGTTCCTGCGCGGACATGAACGGCGCTTCGGAGAGATGGTCGATCAGGTAGCGGGCGATGCCCTTTCTTGACCTGGAGAAAGTTTCGAAGTCATCCTGAAGGGCACGCAGAAAACTGCCGTTGCCTGCCCTTGCTTTACGCTTTGCCGCCATGGTGGAGAAAGGTTATAACAGCGGGAAAAAAGTTGCAATTTAGCGCCAGGGTTTCCACCGGGGCTTACCCCATCCCCACATCCTGCTCCTTCTGGAGCTTCTTGCCTTCGGTCTGCAGCGACGGGGCCACCATGACCTCGGCCTTCTGGAAGGCCTGGATGTTCTCGTAGCCGCAGGTGGCCATCGAAGTCTTCAGCGCACCGAAGAGGTTCAGCGTACCGTCGTTCTCGCGGGCGGGACC
>JBBAAB010000085.1:0-6466 GCA_041658445.1 Thermoleophilia bacterium | reverse complement strand
CTGCAACAACGCGCTGCTCCCCTTTCTGGGAGGCAAGGGACATGGTGACCTCTCCCTGGAGTTCAGGGATCTCAGAAGGGGAGTCTATGCGGGAGGGCGGGTCTCGGCTGAAAGCAGCGCACCGATAGGACTTGCCTTAAGCCGCCGCTGGTTCGATACGCAAAGCCCTCTTGTCGTCTATCCTCGCTGGCACGGCATAAGAAGCGACTGGGGCGAGGGAAGAAAAGATGCCGGTTATATGGTAGCGAGCTCCGTCCCCACCCGCCATGCGACCAGCGACTTTATGGGCGTCAGGGAATACCGCCCCGAAGACAGCCCGAGGTCAATACACTGGCGGACCAGCGCAAGAAGCAACAAGCTGGCCGTGATCGAATACGCGAGACAGTCCGCGATAACACCGGTGTTCATAGTGGATGCTTTCATGGAAGGCGAAACCGGCGCGGGCAAGGACAGCTCATTTGAGACCGCCGTCTCACTGGCTGCCTCGCTGGTCCAGCGGGAAGCCAGGAAAAACCGGCGTTTCGCCTTGGGAGCGACACTTGTGGACGCCGCGGAGCGCGGTCTCGAGCATAATCCGGGACCGGCAATGTTATGGCTTTCAGGCGTCGCCGCCGACGTCGACCGGCCGCTTGAGCTTCCACGCGCCGGTCTGCCCTGGCCTGAATCCACCCCGGTGCTCATCATGACAAGCCACACGGCTTACTCAGACTTGCACAGGAGCGAATTTTTCCAGGCTTTTCCGGACTCGATCATCATCATGCTGGACGGCAGGGGCTTCTATCCCGAAAAACATTCAACCTCCAGGTTCATGGACGACGATAAACTGCGGGACGTCGGTGACAGCCTCGAATCCCTGGGCTCGCTTTTTCTTCTCGTCTCCTCACCCGACATGGTTTCACAATGCCTGGAAAACTTGTAAATTTCTATAGCGCCATCAACCCCAGGAGAGAGCCTGAAGAGAGCCTTTCTCTGAGGATAAGCGTGCTGGCGAGCATCCTTACCGCCGAGATAACCATCCTGGCCATGGGCTACTACGATATCCTGACCTCGGTTGCCATCCCCACTCTGACAGCGGCTGGCTTTGCCCTGAGCTGGAAACGCCGGCGCCATCGAAACCTTGTGATCAAAATGTTGCTTTCGATACTGGTCATCCTTGCGGCGGTAATGTTTATGCGCCGTCTAATGACAAGCTTCTATGACTCCCGCCTGCCGCTCATCGAACTTTTGCTCTGGCTGCAGGTGCTTCATTCGTTCGACCTGCCGGCTCGCAAGGACCTGAAGTTCTCGCTGGCCAGCGGGTTGACGCTGGTAGCAGCGGGCGCGGTCCTCTCGACCGGAATGCTCTATATCGCGGGGCTGGTTCTCTTCAGCGTAACCGCCGTGGTCGCCCTTATATATTTTCACCTGTCCGAGCAGTCGATGCGCACTGAGAACATTCCGGCCGTCAGGCCGATGTACGTAATTTCCTACGCGGCCATTGTCTGGATTGTCTGCATGATGGTAACGGTGCCCCTGCTGCTGCTGATGCCCCAGAACACGCAGGCAAAAGTGCACTCGATGCCGCTATCAAGCCTGCAGAAGATCCTGACAGATTTCTCCGGGGATGTTGTTAACCCCCACTATTCACAAAACGGCGGTAACCCGTTTGATAATCCGCCCGAGTTCAATGCCAACTCCTATTACGGCTTCAATCCCTATATGGACCTGCGGTCCCGCGGCAACTTAAGCGACGATGTGATCCTCAAGGTCCGGTCCGACGGCTACGACTACTACCGGGGAATGGCGTTCGACCGCTATAACGGCAAGGGCTGGGAGATGAGTTCCGACGACGCGCGCGACATCAAGGTCGATGAGCCACCCTTCGACCTTGACATGCCGGGCTATCCACTGCCCGCAACAAAAATGACGGTCCAGAGCTTTTACGTCGAGGGAGATCTGCCCAATATTATCTTTGCCGCCTGGAAACCGGTTTCCCTTTACTTTCCCGTCAACCACATCAAGGTCGACAAATTCTCAAGCATCCGCAGCCCCTACCCGCTGACGGACGGTACCATCTATTCGGTCGTCTCGGAGAAACCTGAATATTCGGCAGGATTGCTGCGGCGCTTTCCCAGGACAAACGATATCCAGACCGACAAAGAGTACACGGCGCTGCCGGCCTCATCCGACATGGACAGGATCACAAACCTGACCCGTGGAATCACGGACCAGTACGACACCAGATACGACAAGGTTCTCGCCATTGAGCGATATCTGAAAGAGAACTATACATATGATCTGGGAGTAGCACCACAAACTGAAGAGATGGACGCGGTGGCCTATTTCCTCTTTGAGGAGAAAGCAGGATATTGTGAGCATTTCTCTTCCGCCATGGCGGTCATGGCAAGAAGCATAGGCATTCCGGCACGGGTGGTTACCGGCTACGGCGGGGGCGACTACAATCCCTTCACCGGCCTCTGGGAGATCAGGCAAAGCGATGCCCACGCCTGGGTTGAGGTCTACTTCGGAGGCGCCGGCTGGGCCCCATTCGATCCCACGCCAGGGTTCGATGTTCCAACCTCGGCAAACCAGGATCAGGGCAACTGGGTCGCGGGCAGGATTATGTCGTATCTGGGAAACGCCCTTGGAAGCGGCCCTGCGGGAAGCGCTATATCGGCTGTGGGAAGCGCGGCCGGCGCGAGTGTCTCCTTCACCCGTTCACTGCCCCTGGGGATGATGGGCGCAGTGGCGCTGGCAGTAATATCGCTGGCTGCCGGGGCACGAGCTCTGATTGGAAGACTGACCCTTGGAAAAAGAAGGCGCCGCCGGTTGCTTGAGTCTTTCAGCCCTGAATATCTCGATGAAACCGTTCTTGCAGAATATTTCAAGCTGGCAGAGAGGCTGCATGAAAAGGGTCTGACACGACGTCCGCATGAGACCCTCAGGGATTTCTCAGGACGGGTTTCCGTCTACCTGAACGCGATCGAATTCAGCCTTCTTTCCGAGATGGTGGAAAAGAAACGATACGGGGAATCACCCATGCCGGCGCAGGCCAGATCATATGCGAGAAAACTTGCGGATTCAGTGCTGGAAAAACTGAGGACCCGGGACAGCAGTACCTCTACAAAGCCCTCTTGAGCAGATCGTCGGCCATACCGGTCATCCTGGCTGAAACCTCGGAGGTCTTGCTGTTTATGGCCAGCATCGAGCCGTCATCGAAGTACATCTCGACTCTTGGCTGTCGCCTGATGCGGCGCAAAAGGTACGTAAGACCCAGTGCGGATGCCACCGAGAGCAGAAATCCAAAAAAGAATCTTCCCTTGGCCATAGTCGCCTCCTACTTGGAGCCCTCGGCGCCCATTTCACTTTCCAGGGCGGTTTTCAGGGCAGTGTTAGCGTCATAAAGGACCAGGCCGACGGTGGGATCAGTGCCTGTGGTAGCCGCGAGCCAGGTGTCTTTATCGCCGGTGACGATGAAAACACATCCCGATTTCGTCTCCACAAAAAGCTGGCTTAGCGCCGCCCTGTCCATCGCGCCCGCCGATTCGCGGGCGGTCTCGAGGATATCGCGGGCCATGCTTACCATCTCAGTCTCCGAGTCGCTATTGGCGAAGGTGCTGGCCAGCACTTCGCTTGCGCCCCGCGCCAGTACCGCATGGCGGACGCTCGAAGACATCTCCAAAAGTTCCTGAAGCGCTTCCTTGGCTGTCGGCAACGTTCTCTCCTTAAAATACTGCTGGCAAGTAAGATGGGAAGCTATCACAACGGGAGCCTCTAGACAAGGCGCTCCGACGTTTTTCAGGCATCCGGCCGGGCGGCAGATGCCAGACTGACGCTGCGCTCGCCCAGCAAGCCTTCCATACGGGTGAGGAATTCCTCGGCGGGACTTACGTGATATTGCCGGGCCAGTTTCAGTTTACGCACGCCATCGGCGGTCGTCATGTTCAGGATCACGGGCACGGCACCTGGATAACTGCAACAGAGACTCTTCATGCCGTCGAGCAGATCCGGAGTAAAGCCGTTGTGGTTCACATCCAGGACGAGTTGAACGTCATCTGCTTCGCCGTTCGTCTCCCCTCCGCCCTTCTGGCGGACGAACTCGCTGATCTCGCTGGCGATAATCTTGACCTCGCGGTTGCCTTCCTCATCGACTCCCTTGTGGTCAGCGCGGCCCTTGACGACGATCACCTCGTCTTCTACCAGCAGATCCTTACAGTTATTGTAGAGGTCGCTGAAGACGACAACCTCGGCGCTGCTCTCCAGATCTTCCAGATTGACGAACGCCATGGGGTCGCCTTTCCTGGTGGTCAGCCGCTTGATCTTGCCGATCATGCCGATTACCGTGATCGTGCTCTTGTCCCTGACATTCTGAAGATCGGTGATAGTCTTCGCACCATAGCGGGCGATTTCGCGCTCCATGCCGATAAGCGGGTGCCCCGAAATAAAGATACCCAGCGTCTCCTTCTCCAGCCTCGACAAATCCTGCGAGCTGTATTCATGAGTGGGGATATCGGGGTCTGTGACTTCATGGGTGTTTGCATCCTCAACACCCAGGTCAAAAATCGACCCCTGTCCCATCAGGTTGTCCTGCTGGGCCTGGGAACCCATGGCTAGCGCCTGAGCCATCACCTCGAGCATACCCTTGCGGCTCGCGCCGGTGGAATCGAGAGCGCCACACTTTATGAGGCTCTCCAGAGCGTTCTTTTTCAGCTGCTGGGAATCGACCCGGCGGCAGAAGTCGAAGACGGAAACGAATGGTCCTTCCAGGGCGCGCGCATCAATAATCGATTCGATTACCTTCGACCCCACGTTCTTTACAGCGGTTAAACCGAACCTAATCCGCTCCTCAACCACCCGGAAATCGTTACCGCTCTCGTTTACGTCCGGTGGCAGCACGTCGATGCCCATACGCGAGCAGACATCGACATAAAACGGAACCTTGTCCTTGGTGGACATGACGCTGGAGATGGTCGCGGCCATGTATTCCACCGGATAGTTGGCCTTCAGCCATGCCGTCTGATAGGCGATCATCGCGTAGGCGGCGGCGTGGGACTTGTTAAACGAATATCCGGCCGCGGCCTCCATCAGCTTCCATAGCTTTTCGATAACGCCCGGCTTGACGTCGTTTTCCTTGCAGCCTTCCACGAACTTGCTCTTGAGGGTCGCCAGCAGTGCCCGGTTCTTTTTGCCGATGGACTTGCGCAGGTCATCGGCCTCGGCTGGAGTCAGCCCCCCCACCTTCTTGGCGATCTCCATTAGCTGCTCCTGGTAGATAGCCACGCCATAGGTGGGTTCGAGTATCTCGATGAGCCTCGGATCCAGGTACTCGACACCTTCGGGATCGCGCTTGTTCCTTGCATATACCGGGATGTACTCCATCGGCCCGGGCCGGTACAGCGCTACCATGGCAATAATATCTTCGAAGCATGTCGGTCCGACGTCGCGCAGGGATTCTTTCATACCTGAGCTTTCCAGCTGGAAAACACCGTCACTCTTCCCCTGGCGAAGCATCTCGTACGTCTTCTCGTCGTCCAGAGGCAGGCTGGAAAGGTTTATTTCGATGCCGCGGCTGTCCTTGATCAGCCTGACGGCGGCCTTGAGTATGTCCAGGTTCCTCAAGCCCAGGAAGTCCATTTTCAGGAGCCCGAGTTTCTCAACATGGTTCATGGTGAACTGGGTGACTACCTCAGCATCGCCACCTTTTTGTTGTAGTGGGATGTACTCGGTCAGCGGCCTGTCGGAGATGACCACGCCGGCCGCGTGAATCGAATCCTGACGGATCAGGCCTTCGAGTGGACGGGCTATATCGATCACTTCACGGGTCTGCGGGTCGCTGTCATAAGCCGCCCTGAGCTCCTGACCCAGCTTGAGGCAATCCTCTAAAGTAACGCCCGGGCCTTCGGGAATCAGCTTGGCGATCTTGTCCACCACACCATAGGGCACACCCATCACCCTGCCGGCATCCCTGGTTGCGGCTCGCGCGGCCATTGTGCCGAAAGTTATGATCTGGGCTACGTTCTCGCGGCCATAGCGTTTGGTTACATAGGCAAGCACCTTCTCACGGTCGACAGGTGAGAAATCGATATCGATATCGGGCATGCTCTTGCGGCCGGGATTTAGAAAACGTTCGAAAAGCAGGTCATACTTGAGCGGATCTATGTCCGTTATGTTCAGGCAGAAGGACACCAGGCTACCGGCGGCTGAGCCGCGTCCCGGACCTACGGCGATATCGTTGTCCCGTGCGAACTTGACAAAATCCCAGACAATGAGGAAGTAGGAGGCGAAGCCCATCTCCCTGATCGTGTCCATCTCGAACTCCAGCCTTTCACGGGTTTCGGGCGCTATGCCATCAGGATAGCGCCGCCGCAGCCCTTCCTCGCAGAGACGACGCAGGTAAGTGTAACCATCACTTCCATCAGGAGTCTCGAAGCCCGGAATCAGAAGATTGCCGAAATCAAGGTTCACGTTACAACGCCCGGCAATCTCG
>JBBAAB010000084.1:0-6519 GCA_041658445.1 Thermoleophilia bacterium | reverse complement strand
ATGCCGCCGAAGGCCGGCGAGGTTCCAAAGCTCGTGGAAGATTTTCTCGCCTGGCTGAATTCTCCCGAGGCCAATGAAATCGATCCTGTCCTTGAGGCAGGCATTGCTCATTACGAATTGGTCAGGATCCATCCCTTTGTGGATGGGAACGGCCGCACGACTAGAGTCGTGGCAACGATGATCCTTTACAAGCGCGGATTTGACGTAAAGCGGTTTTTCACCCTCGATGATTATTATGACAACGATCGCACCGGCTACTACGCGGCGCTAAAAGCCGTCGATCAGGAGAGCCTTGACTTAACCGGCTGGCTGGAATACTTCACCGATGGCGTAGCTGTCAGCCTGAAGGCGGTTAAAGAGAAGGTTATCGGCTTGAGCCGAGACATCAAATTCCTCAAGAAAAAAGGACAGGTGGCGCTCACTGAGCGGCAGGTGAAGATTGTGGAAAGAGTGATTGATACAGGCTCGATTTCAAATAGGGAAATCAGGGATATTTTCAGCCTGTCCAATAGGGCTGCGCTTGATGAAATAAAAAAGCTTGTCGAGCTGGACGTAATAAGGCAAAAGGGAAGTGGACGGAGTACCCGATACGAACTGGCGTAGTCGTTCACGATTAGGTTCACGAATAGGTTCACGAATAATGACTCCGGGTTCACCAAACGCGCCAGCTGTCACACTTTCCGCCACTCAATTACCACGCATCTACTCGAAAACGGATATGGTATCCGCACCATCCAGGAACTGATGAGCATAAGGATGTCAAAACGGTGATGATTTATACTCACGTTTTCAATCAGGGCGGGCAAGGCGGCCAGAGTTCTGTTGACAAGTTGCTCTCGGCGATAAAGGATTAACTGGGTCAGTCTAAACCGCAAACTAAAATCTGTTCTTCCTGCAATTGTGGGAATATCGCATGAAGGGCTGGGGGTTTATACTGCAGAATTTGCATTGTTAGGGTTGTTATATGGATAGGTATAAACACTGTCAGGTGTGCGATATGAGGGGAGCAAACATGAGCGACGAAACGGCCACGATTGAGGTCACGGCCAGCCACATGCCGAGTTCGGTTGCCCAGGAGGTCGTGAACCCGATCATTGAGGTCGACGGTGAGCCTCGCCAGGGCAACTGGGGGCTCAACACTCTGGCCGTGTCGCCAGGCCAGCACACGCTGAAGGCGTACCACAAATGGCTTGTCTTTCGTAAGGCGTATGCAAGCAGCACCACCGTCGATGTCGCCGAGGGCCAGACCGTCAGGCTGGGCTGGCATACGGGCGCAGCCGCGTTCAGACCGGGCAAGTGGTCGGTGCTGTGACTTGCGTAGTCGCGCCAACTAACCAGCGAAGAGATGAAGCAGCTCCATCAAAAAGCATTGCATTAAATTATCTGTTATGATAATTTATCGCCATGAAATGGGAATCCCTTTTGGAAATCGTCGGCGACGAGGCAGTTTTCCCTTCTGCCCTGTTGCTCTCCGGAAAAGTATCCGCCGCTCAAGTGCGCCTGCAGTTGTCACGCTGGGTACACGGAGGCCGTCTGATTCAACTCAGACGCGGCCTCTACGCCCTGGCGCCGGCCTGGCGTAAAGTTGAAGCGCACCCGTTCCTCGTGGCCAACAAGCTACGGCGCGGCTCATATGTGAGCCTGCAATCGGCGCTGGCGTTCCATGGCGTTATCCCCGAGCAGGTGCAGGTAATCACCAGCGTGGGGCCGGGCCGTCCGGAAACGTTGCGCAATGCCCTGGGCGCGTTTCAGTTCAGGCATCTGGTTGCGGGAATGCTGTTCGGTTACTCGCAGATGGAGATCGCCACCCGGCAGCTGGCCTTTGTCGCCTCGGCGGAGAAGGCGCTGCTGGACCTGGCGTACCTGACACCGGGCGCCGATTCACCGGATTACCTTCGCGAGCTACGTCTGCAAAATTCGGGCGCGTTCAGTACGCCGCTGCTGCGGAAGCTGGCGGAGCAAAGCGGCAAGCCCAAGCTGGTCCGGACAGCCCGGACGGTCGCGGCGCTTTTATCGGAGCAGGAAGGGGAATCGCTGTGAAAGAGCATCTTCGGCAACTGGTGCGGCAGGGTACCGATGACCTTATGCGAGGGTATCTTGCGCGGGAATACCTTCAGGCCAGGATTCTTGAGTGCCTGCAGGACCATGGCGTCTTCCTGCGGTGGGCTTTCCTCGGGGGAACGGCCCTGCGTTTCCTGTACGAAATCCCCCGTTTTTCGGAGAACCTGGACTTTTCTCTCATCACTCCGGGGGAGGAAGCGGGCTTCAGGGCGGCGCTGGCCGAAGTGAAACGATTCCTGGCCCGGGAAGGCTACCATCTTGAAATCAAGGTCAAAGACCAGAAGACGGTCGCCTCAGCGCTTGTCATTTTCCCCGGCCTGCCCTACGAGCTGGGCCTCTCGCCACACGCGACCAAGACACTCGCCGTCAGGGTGGAGGTGGATACAAACCCGCCTGCGGGAGCGGAGCTAAGTACAACCATTGTCCGCCGTCACGTGTTGCTCAACCTCTGCCATTATGACAAAGCCTCCCTGCTGGCGGGCAAGCTGCATGCGGTGCTGAGCAGGCCATGGGCCAAGGGCCGCGACCTCTACGATCTGGCCTGGTATCTGGCGGAACGGTCCTGGCCGGATCCTAACCTTCTCCTGCTGAATGCAGCCCTGGCTCAGACCGGCTGGACCGGGCCTGCCATGACAGAGGCGAATTGGCGCCGGCAGGTTTGGCAACGGGTTGAAGCGCTGGACTGGGACAAGGCCCGCGGCGACGTTCGACCGTTTCTGGAACGCGAGCGCGACCTTGCCCTTGTGAGCGCCGAGTCGATCGGCCAATTGCTACACAGGGGTAATGAATGATGACAACTCTTCCAACAGGGCAAAAAGCCGTACCGGACCCATAGACCTCACGATTTATACCATGACGGCGTCTAACAGGCCGCCAGCCTATACTCCCGAGACATGACAGAAAAAGCCATTGTTATTATATTGTAATTACACAATGGGGGTGATGTTTTAATGAAGACACGGCTGGTTCAAATAGGAAATTCCCGCGGCATCCGGATTCCGAAGCCCATGATTGAGGAGGCGGGTCTAAGCGATGAAGTGGAACTTCGCCTCCAGAAGGGCGCTATTGTTGTCATGCCTGTAAGGTCTCCCAGATCAGGTTGGTCAGAAGCGGCCCGCCTGCTTCGGGAACGAGGCGAAGATTACCTCGTTGATCCGCCTATTCCGACTCATTTTGATGATGAGGAATGGGAATGGTAACCAAAGAAGTTGTGAAACGTGGCGACGTGCTACTGGTTAATCTTCAGCCAACGCAGGGCGGCGAGACCCAGAAGACCCGCCCCTGTGTTGTCGTTTCGCCGGACGAGATGAATTCCTATCTGCGGACATTTATTGTTGCTCCCATGACGACGGGTGATCACCCATATCCTTTCCGGGCGCCATGCCGCTTCAAGGGCCGATCAGGTTATATTATGCTCGATCAGATTCGCACAGTAGATCGCGAGCGCATCGTTCGCCGCCTTGGCCGGATTTCACCGACGGCACTCAATCGGGTGTTGCTGATAATTCAGGAGATGTTCACGCCGTGAAAGAGCGTTCGCCTGGAGCTTTCCGCCAGATCAATCCAAGCCACCAGCTAAAAATCTGTTCTTCCTGCTATTGTTGGAATAGTTGGAATATCGTGTGAAGTGCCAGGGAATATACTGCAGAATATGCAGTGGTGGGGTTGTTATATGGATAGGTATAAACACTGTTAGACCATTTCAGGAGAGTCCCTATGGAAAAAGTTAACCTTGGTGAGAAATTCGGAAAATTCTCTGAATTATGGAACCCGAAAATCGTCGGTGAGCTGAATGGGCAGTATGTGAAGCTTGCAAAACTCAAGGGCGAGTTCACGTGGCATCACCATGAAGCAGAGGAAGAGCTGTTCTTGGTGGTAAAGGGCTGTCTTGTCATTAAACTCCGCGATCTTGATATTGTGTTGAATGAAGGCGAGTTCTTTATCGTGCCCCGTGGTGTAGAGCATATGCCCGTGGCCAAAGAGGAAACCCATGTATTGATGTTTGAACCAAAAACAACGTTAAATACTGGAAACATTGAAACTGACAAAACTTTCAAGGACCTTGAGCATATTTGAAACTAAAAAAGGGTAAATCTTGCTGTCACCTTTCGAGTATAACCCTGCAGTCAACAGGGACTGGCTTACAGCGAGCCCGTTACCTTGTACGTTATCCCGCCCCGACATTTCCAGATTTCACGGACATTGACCGTTGGTTAGCATATATGCTAACATAGTGCCATGCCGTATGAAGTTGAGTACTTCCACTCTCGCGTCAGAGCTGAGATAGATGGCTGGCCAGTAGGCATCCTGGCCGACTATGCCCGGCTGGTGGAGCTCCTGATGGAGTTCGGGCCAAACGTGCGAATGCCACACTCGCGGACCATGGGGGACGGAATCTTCGAACTGCGGCCACGAGGGTGCGAAGGCATCGGGCGCGCGCTCTACTGCTTCGTTACAGGCCAACGCATTGTGATATTGCATGCCTTCGTGAAAAAAACCAAGGGAACTCCGGAACATGATCTGAAGATTGCCCGAAGAAGGATGAAAGAGGTGCGAAATGGCTGATCTCAAATATCAACCGGTACGTCATGACCAGGAGAAGTTTCTCAAGAAGGCCCGAAAACGCGGGGGTTTCAGGGAAGCCTATAACGAACTGGGAGACGAGTATGCCCTTGTTCGCGAGCTACTGAGTGCTCGATCGAGAGCAGGTCTGACGCAAGAGGCAGTTGCAGAACTGATGGGCACGACAAAGAGCGCGGTGTCGCGACTGGAGGCTGCCGGAAAGCACTCCCCATCCGTGATGACTCTCAAGAAGTATGCGCAAGCCGTCGGCTGCGAAGTTGAGATTCGGCTCGTGCCGGCTCCTCGCCCAGCCACACGCTCAACACGGACTGCCCGCAAGCGGGCGGCCGGTTAGCGCGGAGGCGTTAGCCCTCAAAAAACTTGCAACGACATTCTCTTCAGCATAGAATAAGCATTATATTATGATCTTAATTTAATGCTTGGAGGCAGGCCATGACGCTGAGGATTACCGAAGACATCCGTTCCATCACTGACCTGAAAAGAAATACAAATTCCGTGCTGGATCAACTCCATAAAACCAAACGCCCGGTCGTCCTGACGGTAAACGGCAAGGCGGAGGCTGTAATCGTTGACGCAAAAGAATTTGAGAAAATAACAATGGCCTTTAATATGCTCAAACTTCTCCTGCCGGCCGAGGGGGACATCAAGGAGGGCCGTTACACGGAGGCCAAAGGTTTTTTTGAGGAGTTCAAGCGTGAAAAAGGCATATAAGGTATTCATTACCCAGAATGCTCAGGATGACCTCAGACATATTTTCTCCTATATCGCTGAAGACAGCATAAGCAATGCCAGAATATTTGTCTCTGAGCTGGAGGAGAAAATAAATACCCTTTCAACCCTGCCGGAACGATCATCATATATTCCGGAAAATGTATTTTTCAGCACAGATTACAGGCAGTTAATACTCAGAAAATATAGAGTTATTTATCGCATTGATAAAAATGAGATTTATGTATTGAGAGTAATTCACGGTTCGAAGCTTCTTGAACTTTAATGTGCTTCGCCTGGGTGTCCCGAAAATGAAGCTGTTGTATAATTATTGATTGTTCCGGCAACCCGTTTTTTAAGGAGAACCCATGGCTGGAGGAAGAATCGGAGTAATCGGCGGCTCGGGTTTCTACGAGCTACTTGAAAATCCCCGTGAGGAGCTTGTCTCGACACCTTTCGGCAGCCCCAGCGCCGCCATCAGCATCGGCGAGCTGGCCGGCCGGGAGGTCTGTTTCCTGCCCCGGCATGACAAGGGCCACAGAATCATGCCCAGCGACCTGCCCTTCCAGGCGAACATCCTGGCGATGAAGCAGCTGGGCGTCGAGTGGATCATCTCCGCCAGCGCTGTGGGCAGCATGAAAGAGGAGATAAAGCCGGGCGACGTCGTCATCCCCGATCAGTTCATCGACCGCACCATGCACCGGCGCTCGACCTTCTTCGGCGAAGGTTGCGTGGCCCACATCTCGTTCGCCGATCCCGTCTGCGGCGGGCTGTCGGCGCTGCTGGCCCAGGCCGGACGTGACGCGGGCGCCACCATCCACGAGGGCGGCACTTACGTCTGCATGGAGGGTCCGCAGTTCTCGACCCGCGCCGAGTCGCTACTCTACCGCAGCTGGGGCGTGGACGTCATTGGCATGACAAACCTGCAGGAAGCCAAGCTCGCCCGCGAGGCCGAGATCTGCTACGCCACCATGGCGCTATCAACAGATTACGATTGCTGGTACGAGGGCGAGGAAGACGTGACCATCCAGCAGGTGATCGAGACGGTAAACAAAAACGTGGGCATGGCCAAGATGGTGGTGGAGACGGTAATACCACGAATCGGCGAGGTGCGCACCTGCGCCTGCGCCAGCGCCATGGAATACGGCATCATGACGGCGCCGGAGA
>JBBAAB010000083.1:0-6555 GCA_041658445.1 Thermoleophilia bacterium | reverse complement strand
TTACCAGATGAAGGACCACCACCACATCAACTTTTTCTAAAGCGACGAAGAGATAAACCGGCGCTTGGAGGCGAGGCGAATTTACAGAAATAAGATACAAGGGGACTTGTCCCCTTCCCCATCAGATGAAACCCTGGCCAGGTGTATTAAGCCTTTAATTAACACTATTGAAAAAGTGTAAATATTGTATTTATATTTTCCCGTGGCATTTGAGCGGATTACCTACCAGGAGAAAAAATGGGTGAATTAACCAGGCGCGAGTTTCTTAAGCGTGGCGGCGTCATCGTCTCAGTCGTCGGGGGAACCATATATCTCAATCCCTATCTCGATTACGTTGAAGCCATTACCGAAAGCCTTGATGATCTGACTTGGGACAAGGCTCCCTGCCGCTTCTGTGGCACCGGTTGCAGTGTCCTGGTCGGGGTCAAGGATGGCAAAATCGTTGCCGTGAAGGGAGACCCTGAATCTTCTGTTAACAAAGGAACACTTTGTGTCAAGGGCTATTCCCTGCCCTTTATCCAGTATGGACGCGACCGGCTCACAAAACCGCTGATTCGAAAGAAGAACGGCAGTTATGACAAACAGGGCGAACTTACCGAGGCGTCCTGGGACGAGGCCATGGAGCTGATCGCCCAGAAGGCAAAAAAGACCATTGAGGACAAGGGGCCGTCAGCCGTGGCGATGTTCGGCTCAGGCCAGTGGACGATCTGGGAAGGCTACGCCGCCTCCAAGCTGTGGAAGGCGGGTTTACAGTCGAACAGTATTGAGGTAAACGCGCGCCACTGCATGGCCAGCGCCGTGACCGGCTTCATGACGACCTTTGGCATGGACGAGCCAATGGGGAGCTACGAAGATTTTTCCCACGCCGACGTTTTTGTCCTCTGGGGGGCCAATATGGCCGAAATGCATCCCATTCTCTTCTCCAAGATCACCGACCGCCTACTGCAAAACAAAAATGCCCAGCTGATAAACATGACAACAATAAGCAACCGCTCGTCGGCGATGGCCGCCAAAGAGATCATCTTCAAGCCCCAGTCGGATCTGGCAATAGCAAACGGCATCGCCAACATCCTTATAAACGAAGGCTGGATAAATCAGGATTTCATCAGCAGACATCTGGCGTTTAAGCGGGGCAAGGAAAATATCGGCTATGGACTCGAGGACAGGTTCGCTTTCGAGGACGAGCCAAAAGCCTCGGATTTCCAGGCCTATAGCCAGTTCGTCTCAAATTACACTCCGGAATATGTGGAAAAGCTGAGCGGTGTTTCACGGGACGACCTTTATCAGCTGGCGAGGCTCTACGGCGATCCCAAACTCAAGGTCGTATCGCTCTGGACCATGGGGATGAACCAGCACACCAGGGGGACATGGATTAACAACCTGGTGTACAACCTACACCTGCTGACGGGCAAGATCAGCGAGCCGGGTAACCAGCCGTTCTCTCTTACAGGCCAGCCAAGCGCCTGCGGAACCACCCGAGAGGTTGGCACGTTCACGCAACGACTCCCGGCCGATATGGTGGTTACCAACGCCGAGCACCGAGCCAAAACCGAGAAGATATGGGGAGTGCCGGAAGGCACCATTCCGGCAAAGCCCACTTTCCACGCCATCGAAATGATGAAGGCCCTGGACCGCGGCGAGGTAAACGTTTTCTGGAGCCAGACAGCCAATCCTTTCCAGGCTTTCCCGAATCTCAACCGTTACAGAAAAGCCGCGCTCAAGGAGGAAAACTTCATCATTGTTTCCGACGTCTATCCCACGCGGTCGACCGAGATAGCCGATGTCGTCCTGCCGAGCGCCATGTGGGTGGAGAAGGAGGGCGCGTTCGGTAACGCTGAGCGGCGCACTCAGTTCTGGCGGCGCATGATCGATCCTCCCGGGGAAGCCAGATCAGACTTGTGGCAAACGGTGGAGTTTGCCAAAAGGATGGGCCAGGGCAACCTGTTCGAGTATAGCGATGATGATTTTCCCATGCCGCAATCGTATCCAAGCTCGGACGCTACCCAGGACGCCGGGTTCTACCTCGAGAAGGCGCTATTCGAGGAGTACCGGAAGTTCGGCCTCGGCGTCGGCCACGACCTGGCGCCCTTCGATGTTTATCATCAGACGAGAGGGTTGAGGTGGCCGGTGGTTGATGGCAAGGAGACGCTTATCCGCTACCGTGAAGGTTACGATCCGTATGTGGAGAAGGGCAAGGGGCTGGATTTTTACGGCAACGAAAAGACGGGCGGCAAGGCCGTCGTCTGGAGCCGGCCTTACGAACCACCGCCAGAAGTGCCCAATTCTGAATATCCATTCTGGCTCTGTACGGGCAGGGTAATGGAGCACTGGCATTCCGGCACCATGACACGCAGGGTGAAATCGCTATACAAGGCCTATCCACATGCCACCGCCAACCTGCATCCCGAGGACGCCAGTAAGCTGGGGATCAGGAGCGGCACTAAAATCAGGATATCTTCCCGACGGGGCGAGGCGGTCATGTTCGCCGAGGTCGCCGGAAGAGTAACTCCTCAGGAGGGTATGGTTTACGTGCCCTGGTTTGACGAGGATGTGCTCATCAATAATGTTACTCTAGATGCTTACTGTCCCATCTCAAAACAGGCGGACTTTAAAAAGTGCGCTGTCAGGATCGAGGTTGTCTGATGCCCGGCTCGCGAAGCAATGGAGGAAACAATTAGCCGTTTCTTTGACAACAAAATTATTGCCATTGCCGCTGCGATGGCCCTGGTTGCCATAATGCTGGCCTTGCTTGCTTCCTGCGGCGATTCGGGCGGCACGGTTTTTAGCGGCAAGGGATTAGCCACCGGTGAGCCTGGAATGAACATTTATTCCGGAAAGGAGCCCGGACAGGCAAGCAAAATCGAGCGCCCTTACCCAGGCGCGCCGCCGCTCGTGCCCCACGCCGTAGACAAGATGAATATCACCAGGGAGAAGAATGACTGTATTGGGTGCCACAAGGACGGAATAAGAGTGGGCCAGGATGTGGCCACGAAGATACCTGAGTCTCACTATGAGGGAACCGGCCTGGCAGGCATTCGCTATAACTGTCGCCAGTGCCATGTGCCTCAAGCAGAAGGCGAGCCACCGGTTTAAGTATCGCCGTCTGACCCTCCAACTGCCACGGGGCTCTGTTGAAGATAGCCGCTGAGAATCCCGAGGACGTCGGTAAGGCGCTCCGTGCGTGACCGGAGCTGCTGGAGGAGCTTGAGTATCCGACGCTGGCGGCGTGTTTGGTACTGCTCTGAATTAATCGCCACCGCGGGCCCTTCCATTTTTCCGTCAAAGTGATATCATAACGATATCATGATAATTTGAGGAGAAAGGCTGTCGTGACCAACGTTCTGGTGCGTAATATCCCCGAAGATATCCTCGCCCGCCTGAAAGAAAAGGCGGCCAGGCAAAACCGCTCACTTCAGCAGGAACTCAGAGGAATCATCGTTGAAGCCGCGCACGACGAGGTCGGTGAACTGGTCGACCGCATCCGCGAAAGGCGCGTCAGGTACGAGGCTTCCGGCAAGAGTTTTGAGGATAGCTCGCGTCTGATCCGGCGCGACCGAAGCCGCTAGGTCCGGGACGTCGCCAGCATGAATCACGATTCGCAAGGAGCGTCGCCAGGCATGAAGCACGAGCCTCCCGGGCACACGCTGGTCATAGATACGAGTGTCGCAGCAAAATGGTTTCTGCCCGAACCGCTCAGTAAAGCAGCGGACGCGGTTCTTGAAGACGCGCGGCAAGGCAGGACGCGCCTGGCTTCGCCGGACCTGATCGTTTATGAGTTTGCCAACATCCTTTGGCAGCGGCAGAAAAAAGGGGAGATAAGTTCAAGGCAGGCGAATCTGATGATGGCCGATTTCGAACGCTTGCCAATAGAAATGGCTCCAGCTGACGTTCTGGGAGCGACAGCGTTGAAAATAGCCACTAAAACGGGTTGCACAGCGTATGACGGAGCCTTTATCGCCCTGGCGGAAGGGCTGGGCAGCCGTCTGCTCACCGCAGATCGCAGGTTGATTCGTATGGTATCCAGTAGCGGGTTCGCTCATCGTGTTTTCTGGCTGGGCGATTCTGGATGAGCGTGACCGTGCAACCTCCCGCCGTCCTGATATAATCACGCCGAAATTCGAACTTGTCGTTATTTCGCATGTATCACGCCATCGCCGGTGAAGGTGGGAGTAATTCCGACGAGTCATCGATTCACTTAAAAAAGGAGTGGGAGCATGTCAGACAAAGTCTTGATAGCAGGAGTCATCGCAGCGGTCGCGATTGTCATCGTAGCCATAATTGCCTACTTCGTCGTCCGCATGTTGCGCGGGAGCATGAAGATTACACTGACGAAAAACGGTTTCAGCCCGGGTGAAAAAATAACGGGGTCTTTCACGATGAAAACGCGCAAGGAGATCGAGGGCAAGCGGCTTTTCGCGGCCCTTGTCGGCAAGGAGGTTACAGAGAGACGCGACGGCGACAGGACCAGGACCGACACCAGGGAGATCTACAGGGACGAGCAGACTCTGGAGGAGGGGAAAATGTATCCGGCCGGCCATACGGCTGACTACAGCTTCGAACTGAACACGCCTTCAGAATCGGGGCAGGGTTTCCTGGATTCGGCTGTCGGTAAGGCGCTGGACATCGGTATGGAGCTGTTAAGTGGAGACAGGAATGAAATCCGGTGGACGGTGGAAGTGAGGCTGGATGCCAAAGGTGTGGATCTCTCCGATAGCAGAAGCGTAACCATAAACATTTCCTGAAAGATCATTGGACTGGAGGAGCATCCCTGGCGTTATCTACGA
The DNA here is from genome assembly GCA_041658445.1 of Thermoleophilia bacterium. Taxonomy (GTDB): domain Bacteria; phylum Actinomycetota; class Thermoleophilia; order BMS3ABIN01; family BMS3ABIN01; genus JBAZWE01. The sequence continues at coordinate 1,771 of JBBAAB010000083.1, read as the reverse complement.
AATAGGCTCCACTTCCCACTTCCCATCCTCCTTTATCAGCTGCATGGTCATAACAGTTGTGGCCGCCTGACTTTCAGCCTTGATCGTTATCTGGAAAGTCACGGTAGCGGTGTCGCCGGAGTCACCGGCAGAATTTTTGTATTCAGTGTTCTTAAGTGAGATATTGGGCATAATCTCAAGACCTGACTGAGGTAGCATGGGAAAAACCTTACTCGAGATGCTGCCGCTGGCCCTGGCCGCAACGATAAGCCCCAGCGGGCTGCTGTTCGTAACCATGATCTTGAGCGGCAAGGATCAGCCGAAAAAGAATTCAGTGGTGTTTCTCTGCGGTTCGGTCACATTTCTGATCGTTCTGGCTTCGGTCATCTCGTTGACCTACAAATCGGCGGTTGCGACGGCGGGTCACCCGAGGATTCGTCCGCGCCTGGGTGGCGAGACGATTATTCCTTCTCGTGCCTGGAGGACCCTTCAAACAATTTGCGGTAGATTTCCTTGGTTTCCTCGAGGGCTGCCATCAGTTCCTTCTTCTCGGTGATGTCCTCGACCATGTGGAAGTAGATTTCCTCACCGTCCGCCGACCAGGTCCCGGTTGGATAAATGGCGATCCTCAGCCATCGATTACTTTTCTCGTCAAAATGTTCCCGCTGCACACCGCATTTCTTTTCGACGGCCTCCTCCAGAGGGCAACCCGGGTAAGTCCCCTCCTCGATTCCATGAACGACCTTCGGACAATATTCACCGATGATGTCCTGCGGTTCCAGCTTGAGAGCCTCTCTGGTGGCTTTGTTCACAAGAAGTATGCGGTGATTCTTGTCAATGAGCATGACATAGAAGGGAAGCGCGTCCAGTATCTCCATGATGCCGGGTCCGAGATAGCTCAGGGAGGCTCCCTTGTGAAGATCTTTCAGCCAATCAGCTTGATACCTGGAGTTTTTATCCTCGGTTGTCATTATCTCCCTGAGATGGTTAGTTCCCACATCTGAATGTTGTTTGCTGATCAAACTCGGTAATTGATCAGGGGTCACCTGCGTGAAAAAATACGGTATTAACAAAGACAATAATAGCATGGAAAAAGCAACAAAATTATTTTTTCCCCGCTACGGCTGACTCATGCCGTCACAGGCTATTTTGCAGCTTTGCCGTTTTTCAAATACCATTACTGATGTATTTACATATATTCAGTCCGTCTGGAAGATAGTTGGCTTTTTAAACAAACATCGAACTGAAATCGGAGGATTAAAATGGCCAGAGCGAGCGCGCGGCACATATTGGTTGAAAGTGAAGACAAATGTGAGGAACTGAAGAAGGAAATCATCGAGGGCGCTGATTTTGCGGAGGTGGCGAGTCAGAATTCTTCCTGTCCGTCAGGGCGGCAGGGAGGAGACCTGGGGGAGTTCAGCCCGGGGCAAATGGTAAAGGAATTCGACGAGGTAGTGTTCAGTGGAGACTTAAACACCGTCCACGGTCCGGTGAAAACCCAGTTCGGCTATCATTTGATAGAGATAACCAGCCGTACTGAATAGTGCCCGGCGGCCTGATGGGTAGCGCAGAATCAAACGAAAAAAGGCCCTCCTTGCGGAGGGCCTTTAATTGTGTGGCCGCCCTGCCTAATCCGCCGGTTTAACGTTCTTCGCCTGCGGGCCCTTGGGCCCTTCCTCAACATCAAAGGTCACCTTCTGACCCTCGGCGAGGGTTTTGAAGCCCTCGATCTGGATCTCGGAGTGGTGTACGAACAAATCCGCTCCGCCCTCCTGTTCGATGAAGCCGAAGC
>JBBAAB010000082.1:0-6642 GCA_041658445.1 Thermoleophilia bacterium | reverse complement strand
GAATATCAGGCGCTTCTTTCCAACTCGGGATCCGGTACCGGTGTGACCGCCGAACTGGAAGCACGCCCGGACATACCGAATATCAACCACGATAGCTATGGGGACGCCTACTGGCGTGCGGCTGACCGCGTCGGGCCACACGACCTGATGACCAGCACCAGCAACATCCGCGCTGCGGCTGCGGGAGCCGGCGCCGCCGACACCGCAAATCTGACGCCACTCACTTTCAAGGACGATACACCCGCACCCGCCATCTCGACCATATCCATACCATATTCAGACATCGCGCAGACTGGCTACACGTATGATGCCGGTACCAACAGCTGGCTGCGCACCATCGGCGGCGATGCACATATCGATACGCTGACCGGCAAACAGATCGCAGCCAAGAACGTGATCATCCAGTATGTGTCGATCACCGAGAGCGATACCGCGGAGGACGCGGCCGGCAATCGCGTTCTGGAGTTCGGGCTGACCGGCACCGGCAAGGCGATGATCTTCCGCGACGGACAGGCCATAACCGCGACCTGGTCACGGGCAGCGCTCAACCAGATGACTACCTATACGGACGCGGCGGGCCAGCCGGTACCGCTGAACCGCGGCCTGACTTTCATCCAGCTAGTGCAGCCCGATTTCCAGGCCAGCTGGAGCTAGGCTAGAAGAGCTTCTCGCCCGCGGGCGGCGCTTCGGCGCCAATGTGCTCGTAGGCCAGCCGGGTAACGACGCGGCCTCGCGGGGTTCGCTGCAGGAGGCCCTGCTGCAGAAGGTAGGGTTCGTAAACATCTTCGAGCGTGTCGCGTTCTTCGCCCAGGGCGACCGCCAGCGTTCCCAGGCCGACTGGTCCACCATCAAACTTCTCTATTATCAACCTGAGGATCTCGCGATCCGTTTTATCCAGCCCCTGGCTGTCGACTTCCAGCAGAACCAGCGCCTTGCAGGCGACATCCCGGGTGATGCAACCGTCGTGTCTGACCTGGGCGTAGTCGCGCACGCGTCTGAGCAGCCGGTTAGCCACGCGTGGCGTGCCGCGCGAGCGGCGGGCGATCTCCACCAGGCCGTCTTCTTCCACTTCGACGTTGAGGATGGAAGCCGAGCGGCGGGCGATGAGGGCGAGCTCCTCGGCGGTATAATAATCAAGCCGGTGGGTGACGCCGAAGCGGTCGCGCAGCGGCGTGGTGATGAGCCCGGTGCGGGTCGTCGCGCCTACCATCGTAAAGGGCGGCACGTCGAGGCGGATGGTGCGCGCGCTCGGCCCCTGGCCGATGATGATGTCCAGCTGGTAATCCTCCATCGCCGGATAGAGCACTTCCTCGATGGAACGGCCGAGGCGATGGATCTCGTCGATGAAGAGGACGTCGCCCTCCTCGAGGTTGGTGAGGATGGCGGCTATGTCGGCCTTGCGTTCGAGCGTGGGGCCTGAAGTCGTGCGGATCGATACGCCCATCTCACTGGCGATAATTCCGGCAAGCGTCGTCTTGCCCAGACCAGGCGGGCCCACCAGCAGCACGTGATCGAGCGCCTCGCCGCGCGTGCGGGCCGCCTCGATGAAGATCTGCAGCTGTTCTTTCAGCCCTTCCTGCCCGATGAAATCGCTGAACTGGCGGGGACGGAGGGAAACCTCCAGCTCCTGCTCTTCGGTCTGGACTATCGGGTCGGCGAGGCGAAATTCATCGTCCACTTTATTTCCTTTTTAAGGTTTCCCGATCTTCTTCAGCGCATCGCGCACGAGTTCCTCCACATTGGCGGCCGGGTCAGCACCGGCGAGCGCGGCCTCGGCTTCGCTGAAATTATATCCCAGGCTGATAAGCGCTTCGCGTGCCAGATAAAAACCACCGTTGCCGCCCTTCGGTGCTGCGGCGACTGTTTCAATGTCTCCCACCTTGTCCTTGAGCTCCAGCGCCAGGCGCTCCGCGGTCTTCTTGCCGATGCCGGTTATGCTTTGAAAGAGGGCGATATCCCGGTTGAGAACAGCGCGCCTGAGGTCGTCGGGCCCATACGCGGAAAGGATGGCGATCGCGACTTTCGGCCCCACTCCTGAAACACCCTTGAGCAGTTCGAAGAATTCGCGCTCTTCGGGCTCCACAAAACCGTAAAGACACATCAGGTCCTCACGCACATGGAGTAATGTGTAGACGGATACCTCGCTGGCGCCTTCCAGGGAAGAAAGGCTGCGGGTGGACATGATGACGCGGTAACCGACTCCGCCGACGTCGAGGATGATGCCATCAGCGTCGCGCGCGCGGATCTTGCCTGTCAGGGAGGCGATCATGCCGGGCTGCCGGTGAGTCTGCTGCGCGACGGTTCAGGTGTGGCGCCCGTGGAAAATTTATGCGGCGCGATCATGCCGGGCTTTTCGTGGGCGCGCGACGCGGCCGCGGCTTTGAATCTCCACTCTCCACGGCTCCGGTTGTCTTCATCGTATGGGCGTGACAGATGGCGATGGCCAGCGCGTCAGCGGCGTGGTCGGGCTTTGGGACTTTCGGCAACCCCAGCAGCGCCTTCACCATCTGCTGCACCTGTACCTTGCTCGCCCTTCCGTAACCCGTCACGGCCTGCTTGATCCTGAGGGGTGTGTAGTCGGCGGGCTTCAGCCCTCTTTCGGCGCAGGCGAGGATTATAACTCCCCGCGCCTGGCCCAATGCCAGAGCCGTCTTGATATTGACCCCGGTAAACAGCTCCTCGACGGCGGCCGTCTTCGGGTGAAAGTTATCAATGACATCGAGAATGCCTTCGTGGATCAGCGTCAGACGCTCATGATGGGGATCCCGGGCGGCTGTCACTATCGTGCCATGATCGACCAGGCGCGACTTGTCGCCGGCGTATTCGATAACGCCCCAGCCGGTGACAGCCATGCCGGGGTCGATACCGAGAATCAGTTGTGGCGCTTTTGGCAATGAACCTTACCTGTCATCCTGCGTTTGATTGTCATCCTGAGCATCTGTTTGTCATCCTGAGCCGCAGGCGAAGGATCTCGAGATTTTACGCCAGCGCTTCCAGAATCTCTTCGCTGATGTCAAAGTTTGCGTGGACCTCCTGGACGTCTTCGCATTCCTCCAGCGCGTCGATGAGCCTGAGCATCTTCTTGGCGTCGCTCATCTCGAGCTGCACGGTGGTCTTGGGAAGCATAGCAAGCTCGGCGGATGTAAAAGCAATGCTTGCATCTTCCAGAGCCTGCCGCACCGTCATGAAATCCGCGGGGTCGGTGACGATCTCATATACATGCTCGTCCTGGGTAACGTCCTCAGCGCCCGCTTCTATCGCGACCGTCATGAGCGTGTCCTCGTCTATGGTGTCCGCGACGACGACTACGGAACCCTTGCGCTCGAATATCCAGGCGACCGTGCCGGTCTCGCCCAGCTTGCCGCTGGTGCGGTTGAAGATGTTACGCACATCGGCCGCAGTGCGGTTGCGGTTGTCGGTCATGGCCTCGACGAGAACGGCGACGCCGTTGGGGCCGTAGCCCTCATAAATTACAGTTTCGTATGTCTCGCCCTCGCCGCCACCGGCGCCCTTGGCGATGGCGCGCTCGATGTTGTCCTTGGGCATGGAGTTGTCCTTGGCCTTCTGGATGGCGGTGGTCAGGGTGGCGTTGGCGGTAGGGTCACCGCCGCCCTCCTTGGCGGCCACGGTTATTGCGCGCGAGAGCTTGGAAAAGAGCTGACCGCGCTTGGCGTCAGCGGCACCCTTCTTGTGCTTGATCGATGACCATTTGGAATGTCCGGACATGGTTATGCCTCCGGGGTTCGATTAACCGTTACTGAGCATACTTGCTGGCGATTTTACTGCCGGATAAATACTCAGGTAATAATATAACAGAGCGGGCGGAGGTGCATTAACGATACTCTGCAAGAAGCGATATGGCTTTGGTCGCCGTTGGTTTGGATGTGCCGGGTACCTGAACGGCCCTGGCTAGAGTCATATAGGGATGGCTGGCAAGCTGGTCAAGCAGGATTATGAGGATTCGTATCTCAATCCCAGCCGGGCAGAAGCCTCGTCGAGCCGCTTGTCCAGCGTCCAAAGCGGGATTTTGGACAAGTGAGCTGAGGCAAGCAGATGCATATCGATGTATCCAAGCCCCTTCCCCATCAAACTATGAATCTCAATGAATCTCGTTACCTCTTCGTGCTCGGCGAGCGCCGCGCTATCGAGGGCTTTAAGGAATTTGAGAATTTCTTCCCTGTTTTTGAGATTGCCGCATGCCAGTTCACCAATGATGAATGAATGGCAAACCACGTGGCCTTCGTCAAGCAGAGCTGCCAACCCATCGGTTCCATTGCGTAAATGTTCCACCCATACCGAAGTGTCAACGAGAACCAATCTACTTGCCCGCCTGCCTTCTGCGAGGTATCCGGTTCAGCTTTTTCTCCGTTCCCCCCAGCTTTGCGAGCCGCTTTCCGCTTTCCCTGGCAATGAGCACCTGTAACCCCATCCTGACCAGAGCCGTTTTCTCCTTGACGCCTGTGAGTCTGGTTGCCTTTTCCAGGAGTTCATCTTCGATATTGAGCGTTGTCCTCATACGCGCCTCCAAAGCCGTGCATTATTTTATATGTATTAGTATGCATCTTTTATATGCATATATCAAGGTTGTCGGTTGGGCGAAACTGCGATCATGGAGGAAACATGGGAAAAGTACTTCTCTGAGCCCCAGGGTGTCCCGATCATCACAAACCCCGCGGCTGTAATTAAGGGGCGGATGAACCCGGTGGCAGCATCATGTCCGAGCAGCTTCCGCATTCATGAGTTGCCATAAAGGTAATTGTCATGCTCCTCGGAGCCGTCTGTTGAGCTGAATTCAATAGTTTGTTATATGTGTGTTAATTTGTTGAATTCGGATGGGGAAGTCAATACTTTAGCGAACACCGTATATATAGCGTTAAATCGACAACCAGATCAAAGCCATGCCTCGCGTACGCATAGCCGGAAAATATCGTTTAGCCCCTCAATGGGCGGCTTGGGTCCGCGTGGTTCAATTGTTGTCTCTTCAAGGCAACCCATCTCTCGATCAATGAAATCGCTTATTTCGGGAATGCTCGGACCCTCGTCCAGCTCCTCGCCCATTATCTTGCGATCCAACAATCCGCTGACAGCCAACTTGAAATCCTGCTCGCCGTCGACACCAGCCAAAAGCGTTTCAAATTCCATGGGCACAACCCCTCGCCCCTCTTCGATCCACCTTATGGCGAGTAGCGGCCTCAGTACGTAAAAGTATTTCTTTATCCATACCATTTCGCCCCGCAGGTATTCCTTGTAATTTCCCCGAGCCATGTGCAAGTAGTGATAGAGACAGGCGGTCGGCGAGTAGTACTCCGGCAACAGCCCTCGCAGGCGGTCGCCGACAGAGTGCTTCTCCAGATATACGGTGGGGGAGTTGAGCCACTCCAGCAAGGGCGGGTTGGATTTGTGCAATAGCCGGAGGGCTTTACGCAGATCCCAGCCGCTCAGATCAAGCTGGCCGTCAAGTGGCCGCTCGATTACATCGTTTTTATCCTCCAGGTCAACCGAGAAATACCAGTCATGGGGATGGACGTACAGGAAACGCACGTCATAGTCGCTGTCTTTTGACGGGAAACCCCAGGCACGGCTCCCCGACTCGCACGCATAAATGATTCTGACGTCCTCTTCGCGCTCGAGATTGAGAAGTTGTTGTTTGATGCGGTCAATTATGGAGAGCGTGAGCGATCAGTCGCGTCGATATGGCGTCTGTCGCTCTGTTTGTCACAGCCTGTCACAGTAATTGTCACAGCTTGTCACAGTATGGGCTCGTAGTGCTTGGTTGGATCGGTAGGGCTGGTGCCGACTTCCCGCGCGAAGCCCTTCTCCGCAAGCAGCTTAAGATCTCTTTGCAGTGTGCGCCGGTTTACTTTCAGGGTAGCCTCGAATTCGGCCATCGATCCCTTCCCCTGCTTAAGAAGAAACGAAAGAAGACTGAACTGTCTTTCGTTCAGTCCAGCCTTTCGACCCTTCCCAAGAATCAGATCAGTGCGAATCACCAGTTCCCCCTGCTTACGCACTTCCAGCATTTGAGCTGCCAGTCCTTGTGTGAAGTATTCGAGCCATCCGGTCAGGTCCATTTTGTTTTCCCTGACTTCCTGAATAGCCTGATAATATGCCGGCCGGTCTCGATCATAATATTCGCTGATTGTGAATAAACGCTTGAAGTCATAGCCGGAACGGTAAAGACATAATGTGGAAAGCAGCCGCGCCGTCCGACCATTTCCATCCAGAAATGGATGAATGTTAACAAGTTGATGCTGGGCAATTCCGGCAACTAAAACAGCCGGTATGTCTGACTTTTTACTGAGCCATGCGACCATTTCTGCCATCATGAGGGGCACTTCATACGCGGGCGGTGGGGTGTAAATGATATCGCCGGTTAAAGAGTTGACCACGTAATTTTGCACAACCCGATATTTTCCCGGCGCGGCCGAACCGCCTCGGACCCCTTTGACAAGATGCTTGTGGATTGCCCGGATCAATCCTTCGGTAACCGGGTCTCCACTCTCCACATACCTTGTTACGAACTCAAAAGCGGAACGGTAATTAAGAAGCTCGCGAACATCTTGAGGATCGGCGCCGCTGACTTTTTTGCCCGCAAACAGCCGCTCAGATTGTAACAAGGTTAGATGGGTTCCTTCGATATGT
>JBBAAB010000081.1:0-6662 GCA_041658445.1 Thermoleophilia bacterium | reverse complement strand
ACGTTGTCTCCATAATCACCTTGACCAATACCAGGCCCTTGCCGACGTTGACGCTCTTCATCCTCACCGCTCGCACCACCGAGGTGATCTCGTCGCGCACAAGTCGGAAATTACCCGAGAGCATGGCGCCTATGTTCATGACGAATTCCACTTCGTCGGCACCGATTCCAACTGCGTTTTCAGCCGCCCTTACCTTGGTACGCGTGGTGTCGCCTCCGAAGGGGAAAGATAAAACCGTGCAGACCTTGACGTCATGGCCTTTGAGCAGCGTCGCTGCCAGGGGTACGTAATACGGGAAGATGCACACGGACGCAAAATGGTGATTGCGTGCCTCTTCGCAGAGGGTCTCGATGTCAGCCCTGGTCACATCGGGCTTCAGAAGTGTGTGATCTATCGTCTTTGCCAGCTCTTCGGTTCTCAAAGCCATAACCGGCCTCCGTAAGTTTCGGTCTTCCGCTGCATCCACCGGCGTTTCCGGCAACCAGCGCGGCAGTATTTTATACTATCACACGGCGCAAGGGGGCTTCTTTAAACCCCGGGGCTCACAGCCCAAGGTCGCCAAGCACTCTCTCGTCGTCCCGCCATTTCTTCTTTACCTTGACCGCAAGTGACAGAAAGACCTGTGAACCTAAAAGCGCCTCGATGTCCTTGCGTGCCCGCGTCCCGATTTCCTTGATCATCTGCCCCTGCTTGCCGATCAGGATGCCTTTCTGCGAGTCTCGTTCCACGATCAGAACCGCCTCGATATCAACCATGTCCTTCTTTCCCCTCTGTTCCATGTACATAACATTCACCGCCACGGCGTGGGGAACTTCCTCCCGTGTAAGTATGATCGCCTTTTCACGGATAATCTCGCCGGCTAATATCCGCTCCGGCTGGTCGGAGACGGCATCCGCAGGGTAAAACATCGGTCCCTCGGGAAGCCTTGCGATTATCGCGTCCTTCAGCCCGTCGAGTCCCTGGCCCTTCCTGGCGCTGATCGGAAATATCTCCTCGTAATCTCCCAGTTCGACGGATGCCTGGATCTGGGGCAGCAGCCCGTCGCTTGAGACGAGATCGATCTTGTTGAGCGCGATTATCACCGGTGTTGAAACGGAGAAGGCCGCTTCGGCGACAAAGCGGTCACCCGCTCCGATCTTCTCGGCCGCGTTCAGGACCATCAGCACCAGGTCGACTTCACGCAAGGTTGTGTTTACCGCCGTTTGCATGCGCTCGGTGAGTCGGTCCCTGGGCTTCTGAAAGCCGGGCAGATCCAGCAGGACCGCCTGGAAACCATCGCCGTTGATGACACCGGCAATGCGATGACGTGTGGTTTGGGGAGTCCTGGTGACGATGGCGACCTTCTCGCCGACGAGCGCGTTCACCAGCGTTGATTTACCGACGTTGGGCCTGCCGACTACCGCGATGAATCCTGAACGGAATGGGGAATCGGCCTCGTTTTTCATTTATCAGACACCTGTGAGCCGGCGCTTGTTGTCAGGGGCGCAGCCATAAGAAGACGGCTCCGGCCCGGACCATAATGATCGGGAAGATAATCGATCTCGTAAAAACCTGTTTTCTCATAGAGCCTGCGGCCGGCCTCGTTTTCCGGGGCCAGTGTCACCAGAATCCTGTCGAAGACCTTACGGGAGAGGACATTCAGAACACCGGTAAGAAGGCTCGTGCCGTACCCCAGCCGCTGATATTCGGGCCGTACATATAAACCTTCGAGGTAGAGGTCCCCTTCTTCAAGGCAACGCAGAATCTCGGCTGACCCGATAATCTCTTCCCCTGACTTGCCGACGAAAAGCAGCCCACGGGTTGCGATGACCGGCAGCATCCAGGCGTCGAGCGCTGATTCACCGAGAGCTTCACGGCCATACCTTGTCAGCTGCGCCAGCATGACTGTGTCCAGGTGAGTCAATCGGCGTATCACAAGCTCCTTTTCCTTACTTGCGTCAACCATCGCCGCCGGCCTTTCTGTCAAACGCGTCCGGAAGCAGTTCGGCCACGATCCTCGTGGTAAACCTGCCCCCGTATCTGTACGTAACCACCATTTCAGGCGAGAACTCAAACAGGGCCTGCCGGCAGGCTCCACAGGGCGGGGCGTCTAAGTCGCCTTCTCCCGCGACCACAGCCATGGCTTCAAAAGAGCGCTCTCCCGCCTCCACCGCGCAATACACGGCAACGCGTTCGGCGCACATCGAGATTCCATAGGAGGCATTCTCGACGTTGCAGCCCGTATATATTTTTCCGCTCGCGGTCAATACGGCGGCCCCCACCTGAAAACCGGACTCCGGGGCATATGCCTTCCGGGCGGCCTGGATGGCGCGCTCAATCAGTTCCCGCTGTTGGGTGTTCAGTTCAGTCATGCGCTTTCCCTGTATTGAGGACGCGGCTGTGAAGAAAAATATACCCGCGATTGTTCGACCGGTTGCAGCGTCATATCATCCCCAAAGCTGAAACAATATCGTCGTTACGCCTATCCCCAGGATTGCTCCGACAAATACTTCAATGACGGAGTGGATACCTGATTCAACCCGGCTCTCAGCGACGAGAAAAGCCATAAGAAAAGCCAGCAGTGAAATAAGCATTCCCCGCTCCATGGATGCCGAGACGTAGGTGATGGCCGTCCAGCCGGCAAAAGCGACGGCGCTGTGGCCGGAAGGCATGCCCCCCTGGAAGGGAGATCCGCGGTGGAGGATCGCCTTGACGACGATAGCCAGAAGCAGGACCAGCACCAGGGCGATGACCGACAGGTGTGTCGGTGACTGCCTTACGAGGTTCACCAGATTGCGTGACGGCTGCTCGAGCCGGTCAAAAAATACCAGGTAACCCACTGCCAGCGCATTCAGGGAAGAAATGAGGACGGCGCCCGCCGCCACGTCCTTTGCGATCTTGGCCATGGGGTCAAAAGCGGTTCCGAACGTATCAATAGCCGCCTCTACCGCCGTGTTGATCATTTCCATAACCAGTACAAAACTGACACTCAACAACAAGGCGATGATCTCCAGGCGCGACAGGTCAAAAAAGAGGCTGCCTCCGAGAACGATGAATGCGACGGCAAAGTGTATCTTCATGTTGCGCTGGGTGCGCAACACATAGACGATGCCCTCGAAAGCCCATGTAAAACTTTTTAATGTGCTGCGGCGATACATGTCTTATCTGTTCTGGTCCCTGGTTTTCGGTTAATTAAGACCGGGTCTGTCTCTCCGTGCAAATCCTGTCATACAAATCGTCCTGCAGTTTTTCCATCTCTCCCGCATCAGTCTCGTGATCATGGCCGGCGATATGCAATATTCCATGGATGAGCAACAGACACATCTCCCCTTCAAAGGTTGAATCCAGTCCAACGGCCTGCTCCCTGGCCACCTGCGGGCAGATTACCACATCGCCCAGCAGAACCGGCACACCGGACTCCTTTTCCTGACGCGATACAGAATCATCCACATCGATCGCAAATGAAAGCACGTCCGTCGGCCCCTCGCGATCAAGGTGCGTCCGGTTAAGCTGCGCCATTTCTTCCGCGGTCACGAAGGAGAGACCGAGCTCGCCTTTCCTGAAGCCCAGGTGGGCCATGACTGCGGTTGCATTCAACGCCGCACTCTCGAGATCGATTTCCATGCCCGAGCGGTTGTCCATCGCCACTTCCAGCCCGTGCACACCGCTCATTTGGCTGATCCGACTGAGCCGTCTCCGGTTCCGGGTTTTTGGCTTTTTGAGGTTTGCTCCACTGCTTTCAATGAGCCGGGATACGCGATTCTTGTGGCACCGAATCCCTGCAGGCACTTTTCAAAAACCTTGCGCACCTTTTCAAGGTCTCCGAAGGTCATTCGGCTCTCACTGAGCTGCCCGTCGCGCAGGCGATGATCGAAGATATCCTTGATAACGGTTTTTATTTTCCGGGGCGTGGGGTTGGGGATCGACCTCACGGCCGCCTCAACCGAGTCGGCGAGCATGATGATCGCCGACTCCCGTGAGCCCGGCTTCTGGCCGGCGTAACGATATGTCTCCTCGTCGACCCTGCCGTCACGCGCGGTCACTTTCGCCTTATTGTAAAAATATGACAGAACCGTGGTGCCGTGGTGTTCCCTGATGATATCCAGGATCTCGGGCGGCAGACCCTCTTCCTGCGCCAGACGCACTCCGTCCTTAACGTGGGCGGTGATGGCAAGACGCGACAGACCCGGCGTCAGCCGGTCGTGAGGGTTCTTCACATGGAACTGGTTTTCGATGAAATAGTCCGGGCGGCTGAGCTTGCCGATGTCATGGTAATATGCGCCCACCCTCGCCAGCAGGGGATTGGCGCCGATAGCCTCGGCCGCGGTCTCGGCGATGTTTCCCATGATAATACTGTGGTTGTAGGTGCCGGGCGTCTTCATCATCAGCTCTTTCAGCACCGGACGGGTCGGATCGGCCAGCTCCAGGAGCTTGAGTGGCGTCGGCAGGTTGAAAACCATCTCATAGACTGTCAGCAGCCCGACAGTGGCGACTATCGCAAGCGCAGCATTGCCGACACCCCAGGTCGCTGATGAAGCCAGCCGGGAAAAAGAAGTCTCGCTTATCTGACCGGCCCCCATCGCGGTAACCGTCACCACGGCTCCCGAGATAAGCCCCGCCTTGAGCAGGTCCCGCCGCTGCGAAACACTGGTCACAAGGAAGACCGCGCAGATTCCGCCCAGCAGGCCTACAAGTATGTACTGGGGATCCGAACCCCCCACGACCGCAAGGTTGGCGCTGGCCATTACAACCAGTATTGCCGCCATCCTGGTTCCCAGCATCAGGGTGCCCAGCATTCCCAGTGCGATCATCGGCACGATCAGCGGTGATAGCGGAGGAATGGCGGATATGCGGTCGATCAAAGTGAACAGGACGAGAAGGGAAGCCACGATGAACATCATCGCCCTCGATTCGCGCACGCGCTTCTCAAAGCGGAATATATATAGAGTCATGAAAGCCACCTGCACAACGAGCAGCAGGCCGATTCCAGCGAACGTGCCCAGACGTCGGCCGTCTTCGGTCAGGCCGAGAGCCTGGAGGGTCGCAACATTGTCAGCCGTGACAACCTGGCCCGGTGAGACGATCGTCTCACCGCTCCTTACCGTAACCACAACAGGTTGCACGCTTGCCGCCGCCTGTTCCCGAGCCAGCTGCGTTTTTTCACTGTTATAAACATTGTTTGGCTCAAGGAACGTCCCCGCCACTTCCCCGGCGGCCTTCATCTCCGCCGGCGTAAGTTGCGTGGTCTGGGTCTGCAGAATGGCCTTCAGCCTGTCCCTGTCGGTAGCCAGCGTCGCTTCGGTCACGGTTCCATCCAGAATACGGCCGGTCATGTCGTGGACCACCTTGCCCACATCCGTGATACGGACAGGTTCAAGACCGGCAAGAACCGTGAGGCTTCCCTCACTGACAACCGGAGCGCCCGGTAAGTCCATTATCTTCCTGACAGACCGCGCCGGGTCGTAAGGCTGTGAGGCAGCCTGGGCTGTGGCTCTCTCTTCGGCGACAATCCGCGCGACAGTCTCAAAATAGCCGTTGATGTTACGGCTTACCCTCTGCAACACTGCGGCGTCGTAGGAATATACCCCTGGCACCTGCCCGGCGGCCTGTTCACGCCGCCGGTCCGTCTCGTCCCTGTTCTCAAAAGTCAGCGTCCTCAGCGCGCGTATGAAGTCCGGAGCGACATCCCCGGTTTGCAGATCATATCTTGCCGGCATGTATGCGCTGCCAAGCAGAGCCCAGAGGACCAGCCACGTTACCACGATCATCCCGATCGCGAAGACGCGCAGGTTGATGTTGTTGAAGCCGCCGCGCACAAACATTATCGTGCGGCCTAATCTTGTGGGTGGTTTCATGGCAGTCGGTGTCCGGTCAGAGCTTGTTGGCGGTATATTTCTTGTAAGCGGCCACGATCTTCTGCACCAGTTTATGCCGGACAACATCCTTGCTTTCAAAATTTATAAATGCGATCTCGGAGACGTCTTCCAGTATGTCCACGACGCTTACCAGCCCGGAGAAACGCGCGTCGGGAAGATCCACCTGGGTGATATCGCCGGTTACCACCATCCTGGAACCGAAACCGAGGCGCGTAAGAAACATCTTCATCTGCTCGGGGCTGGTGTTCTGAGCCTCGTCGAGAATGATGAAGGAATCGTTCAGGGTGCGCCCGCGCATGAAGGCCAGCGGCGCCACCTCGATCGCCCCGCGCTCCATAAGTCCTGTCAGCCGGTCGGGCTCCATCATGTCATAGAGAGCATCAAAGAGCGGTCTTAAGTAGGGGTCTACCTTCTCCAGCATGGTACCCGGCAGGAAACCGATCTTTTCTCCGGCCTCGACGGCAGGTCTTGTCAGGATGATACGGTTTACCTTCTTGGTCAACAATTCGCTTACACCCAGCGCCAGCGCCAGGTAGGTCTTGCCGGTCCCCGCGGGACCGATTGCGAAAGTGATGGTGTTGCTCCTCATGGCGTCCACATATTTTTTCTGGTTGATGGTCTTGGGAACGATCTTGCGTCCACGATTCTCCCAGACGATATCACCCAGCACCTCTGCAGGTCTGCTCTCGTCACCCATCATCGCCCCGACTGAAGCCACGGTTTCACTGTTTATCAAATGCCCGGCGCCGATAAGCTCCACAAGCTCTCCGATGAGCGCTTCTCCGCGTCTTACCTCAACTTCATCCC